>CAZFSQ010000048.1:0-10068 GCA_964521975.1 uncultured Oligoflexales bacterium
AATATTCTTTTAAATTACCACCCACCCTAAATAATCAACGTATTGATATAGCGATGGCCCATTTTTTGACAGAACTTTCACGTCGAAAAATTCGTAAAATTATTGACCTCGGTGGCGTGTATATCAATCGCAAAAGAATTCGCGTAGCTTCCAGAAAAGTTTTTGCGGGAGATCAACTTGAACTTATTTATGATGAAAAAAAACTTTTTGAAAAAAAAGAAGATATAAAACCATTATCTTCTCAAGATATTTTATACGAAGATGAAAACTGGATTGCTGTGAATAAACCACCGCATGTTCCTTCGCAACCGACAAGAGATCAGGCTGTTTTTCATGTTGAAGTGTTGTTGAAAAATTATTTGAAGGATAATAAAAAAAACACGCCTCAACTCACACTACTTCATCGTCTTGACCAAGAAACCACTGGAGTGATTCTTTTTGCAAAAAACAAAAAAACCGCTGAATATGGTATGGCTCTTTTTAAAGATAAGAAAATTCAAAAAACCTATCACGCTCTTGTTTATGGAAAACCACCTAAAGAAAAAGATGAACTCAAGCATTATCTTTCTCGCATTCATCCATCGAGCGGAATTGTTAAAATTAATGACGGGGATTGCCGCCTGGCCATCACTAGCTATCAATTGTTACGCTATGATAAAAAAAATAATTTGTCTCTCGTCGAGTGTCAGCCCGTTACCGGACGAAGTCATCAAATTCGCGTACAACTAGATGCAATCGGTTGCCCCATTGTCGGGGATAAAAAATATGGTCAAAAAAATCATCTCGCAAAAGAGTTTCAGCCCTTCACCGGAGATCATCAGTTACTTCACGCAAAAAAAATTGTTTTTCAAGATGAAAATGATAAAGCATATAAAATTGAGGCTCCCTATCCTCTTAACTTTGAAAAAATTTTGAAGCTGTTATAATGGTCGATAAGGTAACTAAATGCTTTCTCCACAAACCAATATTTTCGTTATTTCTGCTCCGTCGGGTACAGGAAAAACCACGCTGAATCGCCGATTGATTCTGGAGCATCCTGAATTAGAAATCTCCGTGAGTTTAACCACTCGCAATCCCCGTCCTAAAGAAAAAAACGGTGTGGATTATATCTTTATTTCTGAAACAGAATTTATGGAAAATGTCTCACAAAATAAAATGCTCGAATGGGCAAACGTATTTGGGAATTTATATGGTACTCGCATCAGTGAAATCGAGAGAATTCAAGAAAAGGACCATTCTGTTTTACTGGAGATAGATGTGCAAGGGTGGCTACAGGCTCATCCAAAATTAAAAGAAGCATGTGCTATTTTTATTCTTCCACCGAGTATCAAAACCCTTTGGGAAAGATTATGCCTCCGAAAAACAGAATCCAAAGAAGTTTTACTACGTCGGTTAAACTCATCCACACGAGAGCTCTCTCATCCTGATATTTATGATTTTTATATTATTAATGATGACGTGAATATCGCTTACGAAGAATTAAAAAAAATTATTGTTGAAAAAAAACCAGGAAAAATTTCAATTAAAGAGGGGAAAAAATTACGACTGAAATTATTGGATGAACTTCATGCGTTCTTAAAAAATCATTCGTCGTAAAAAATATTTTTTAGTATGGATAAACACGCTCTCAAAACTGCCGAAGGTGAATTTGTTTCTCTGACTGCCAATCTCAGAAATTATCTCCCCGAAACATCCATTTCTTTGGTTCGCAAAGCTTATGAAAAAGCCAATGAATGGCACGGTGATCAAAAGCGACAATCGGGAGAGCCGTATATTACACATCCATTAGCCGTGGCTAATATTTTAACAGAACTCAAAGTGGATCTTTCTTCGATCATCGCAGCCATTTTGCATGATGTTGTTGAAGACACTCACGCCACAATTGATGATGTTAAAAAGGAATTTGGCGAAGAGGTCGCTGGGCTTGTCGATGGTTTAACTAAAATTGCTAAAATTAAATTTCAATCTTCTCAAGAAAGACTCGCTGAAAATTTTCGCAAAATGATCGTCGCCATGGCCAAAGATATTCGTGTCATTCTGATTAAACTTGCTGATCGTCTGCACAACATGCGAACCCTTGAACATGTACCTGAAGAAAAAAGAGTTCGCATCGCCCAAGAAACCCAAGATATTTATGCACCTCTCACCAATCGACTTGGAATTTACCAGTTTAAGAGCGAACTAGAGGATCTTTGTCTTCGTTATTTAAAACCTACGGTTTATCAAGAATTACGAAGTAAGATTGCAACCAAAAAATCAGAACGCCAATCACATATCCATGAAATTAAATCCATGATCGAAAGTGAATTGTCTCGTTATGGATTTGAAAACTTCAAAGTTTATGGTCGTCCCAAACATTTCTATTCTATTTATAAAAAAATGATTGAACGCAAAATGAATTTTGAAGATATGCATGATCTGTTTGCATTCAGAATCATTGTGGACTCCATCAAAGATTGCTACGAAGCTCTTGGTATTGTTCACGCCATGTGGAAACCCATGCCTGGAAGATTCAAAGATTATATCGCGATGCCCAAAGCCAATATGTATCAATCGCTCCACACAACCATTATTCGTCCCTCAGGTGAACCGATTGAAATTCAAATCCGTACAAAAGAAATGCAAAAAATTTGTGAGTTCGGCATTGCTGCCCATTGGGTCTATAAAGAAAAAGGCAGCTCCATGAATGGAATTGACCCAAAAGCGATGGAAAAATTTTCTTGGTTAAGACAGATGATGCATTGGCAAAATGAAATCGAAGATCCCGATGAATTTTTAGAAGCGGTTAAAGTCGATCTATTTCAAGATGAGATTTTTGTTTTTACACCCAAAGGTGACGTTATTGAATTACCGCTTCATGCAACCACTCTTGATTTTGCTTTTGCTGTTCACACTGCTGTCGGGTTAAAAACCGCAGGGGCGAAGGTAAATGGCCGCATGGTTCCAATCAAAAAAATGTTAAAATCAGGGGATATTATTGAAATCTTAACATCTCCGAATCAGAGGCCGTCGAAAGATTGGCTCAGCATTGCCATCACAACAAAAGCACGCAATAAAATTCGTTCTTTTTTACGTCAAGAACAGAGAGACCAAAGTAAAAAAATTGGCTTCGATTTACTATCACAAAAATTAGATGAAGCAGATGTATCAATCGAAAAACTTACCAAGTCAGAAGAAATTTCTCAGCTTGTCAAAGTCGCCAAAGAAAAATCCATCGAAGATGTTTTGATAGCTGTTGGCTATGGAAAAATTGATGCGAAAGAGTTGGTGGATCGTTATATCGCAATTACAAAACAAGCAAGTAAATCTAATTTGAAATTATCTGAGAGTGAAATTGAAAAATTTAATAAAGAAGTCTCGAAAAAAGTAAACAACTCTCAAGGCGGAATTTCTGTTTCGGGAATTGAAAACATGCTCGTGCATTTTGCGAAATGTTGCCACCCTCTCCCCGGAGAACAAGTCGTTGGGTTTATCACCCGTGGTCGCGGCGTAACAATTCATAAAAGTGATTGCCCTAAAGCAATGGATTCAGACCCTATCCGAAAAGTTGATGTTTATTGGCAAACTGAAGACAGTCAAGCGGTGCATAATGTTGGAATTAAAGTCGTGTGCCAAGATAAACCAGGAGTGCTTGCCGAAGTCACATCTTCCATCTCAGCAACAGGAGTTAATATCAAATCGGCAAACATTCGTATTGCAAAAGATATGCTGGGAGTTTTAGAATTTGAGTTGAGCGTAAGAAGTATTTCTCAACTTCAATCAGCACTTCAAAAAATTGAAATATTAAAAAATGTGCTAAGCGTCGAAAGAAAAAACATTTCTAAAACGCTTGAAGAAAAAAAAGTGAGAAAGAAAAAAACAGTTAAAAAAGGAGGGAAGAAATGATGAGAATTTTATGTCTAATGATGATGCAATTATTTTTTAATGTTTCAGTTTTTTCAGAGGAACTGCATTCATCAGTGAGAACAAAAACTGAAAAAAAAACAAATGAAATTCATTTTAATTTTACTGCTGAACCTACCGGCGGAATGAAACTAAATTATGAAGGCCCTTGGGCACTCAGTTTATCGGATGTCGATGGGATCGAATTACCAAAAAATAGTTTTAAACTCTCTGATTTTACCCAAGAACCTAAAGAAGCCAGTGTCAATTTCAACACTAAAAAATTAAAGGAACAAGGAAAGTTAAATTATCGTTTAACAGCTTTTTCTTGCACAGAAGATAAAACAAAATGTTTTAGAGATGTTCATAAAGGAAATTTGAATTGGTAAAAAAAATATTTTTAATTTTCGTTGTTTTTCTTACATGGAGTTGTATTAGTCCTAAGGGACAGGAAACAGAAACAGCATCCAGTTACGAACCGCAAACTTCTTACAATGAACCATTTTTATGGAAAGCAACGCATCAGGGACATGACTCTTATTTTATGGGAACGATTCATATGGGAGTTCACCCCATTTTAGAATTACCCCCCATTGTATGGGAAAAATTTCGCGGAACCAAAAAACTACTCCTCGAAGCCAATGTCTATGAAGCTAATCAAAAAGAACTTTTAACTTTAGCGAAATATTCTTCGGAAGAAGATTCTTTAGAGAAAGAAATTGGACAAGAAAATTGGGTCACATTACAAAAAATTAGCGAAACTCAGGATGATCGTTTTAAAAATTATCGACCATGGTATGTGATCATTAGCTTGATGCAGCTCTTAGTTCCTCCCACACCTAGTATGGATAATGAATTTTTTGTGCGTGCCAAAGTCAATCAAAAGAAAATTGCGTTTTTAGAAACCTGGCAAGAACAAATCAAACTTTTTATTGAAATAACCGGTAAGGTTGAACTGAATGAACTTCTAAAAAACTGGGATGAGCAGAAAAAGCAGGCGGGTGCAATGATCACTCTCTATAAAAATGGAAATTTAGAAGAACTCACCAAGTTTTTTCAAGACAAAGAAAAAAATATTTATCAAAACCCTGAAGCTATGATGAAGCTACTTAACCAAAGAAATGAAGATTGGTTGCCAAAAATTGTAAATGAAATAGAGAAGGGTCCAACTTTTGTTGCGGTCGGTCTGGCTCATTTTGTTGGAAAAAAAGGATTGGTCGAATTATTAAAAGAAAAGAATATCATCCTTGAGCGGATTAAAGTACCCACGAAACAGCAATGAAAAATAACCGTGTCGCCATCATCATTCAACGCTTTGATGAAAGCATTATCGGCGGAGCGGAAATTCATGCCCAAAAATTAGTTGAGCAATGGACCCGCCGTCTTGGATGGTCTGTGGATGTATATACTTCACGGGCTAATAATTTTGAAACTTGGGCAAACGATTTTCCTGAAACTTGTGAAATAAAAAATCGCCAATTAAGAATTTTTCGATTTAGCACGAAGATTAAAAGATTTTTTTTATTTAAACTTTTTGAAAAGCTATCACGCTTTTCATCTATATTTGAAAAATTATTTTTTATTTTGCAAGGACCCTATTGCCCAGATTTAATTAAAATGCTTTATCGCAAAAAAGACGATTATCAAAAAATATTTTTCATGACCTATCTTTATTATCCAACAGCGATCGGTATTCAAAAGTTAAAGAATGAAAAAAATAAAATTTATTTTATCCCTCTTTTTCATGACGAACCGCCATTTTATTTTCTGACCAATAAAAAAAATATAGATGTTGCTAGGAAAATATTGGTGAATACGGAATATGAAATTGCATTGAGCAAAAACGTTTGTGGTCAAAATATAACTAATAAAATGAGCGTCACTGGCGTGGGGATTGAAGTACCGCAAATAATTACTCCTAAAAAATTCTTATTTGATTATTTTTTATATTTGGGACGATTAGGTCCATCGAAAAATGTCGATTTACTGATGGCTGCATATGAAAAATATTATGCGAGGACAAAAACAAAAATTCATCTTATGCTTGTCGGACCACCTGAAGAAAATTTTGTTAAAATAGATCATCCGATGATTACCATTTTAGATCCTGTACAAGAGCACGAAAAGTGGTCTTTAGTTGCTCATGCCAAAGGAATCATCAATCCATCACGTTTAGAGAGTCTTTCACTCATTGTGCTAGAGGCCATTGCTTGTAAAAAACCCGTTTTGGTACATGAAGACGCTCAAGCGATAAAAGCTTACACAAGCAACTTTAGCAGCATCAATTTTTTTAAAACTGAGCAAGACCTCACAGATAAATTGAATTGGTTAGAAAAATTTAATGATGAGATACAGTTGGATCATGCACAAAAAGAAATTTTGAAGCGGTTTAGTTGGGAAAACATACTTAAGGAATATAATTTATGAAATCAATAACTGCATCTTATTTTAAAAAATGATCTTCCCTACAAAAAGTGGTCAGAACTGTTTTTGATTTTTTTAGAAAATCTACTGCGGAATTGACATCACCTTAACAGTATCAATGTTGCTACTGGTTCCACAAGTAGCCAACACTTTGTTTGTTGGGACAAAAGCTAAATCAGAGACACTACAAGGCAATGGAATTTGCGTCCAAGTTTTTCCTCCATCCTTACTAAAACCACCACCCGATGCTGAATTAAAACCCGCAGAAACCATGACATCAGAATTCAGAGGAGAAATTTCTAAAAGGCGATTGCCTGCTCCGCTAAGTCCACCTGTTGTATTAACCTGAGTAAAAGTGGAGCCATCCGTTGTTGTTACAATTTGTCCAAGATCAGAAATAAAAGTGAATTGATAAATTCCATTTTTATTTTTTGCCAATGTCATCCCTGTAATGGTGTAAGGGTTGGTTGCTATTTTAGTATTACTGTCATCAAGAAATGAATACTGCCAAAGTCCTTGGTTAGTTCCTCCTTCACTTACCAAATACCAAACTAAATTTGAATTCCAAGGCGTAACAAATGCTTCATAACTGGGATACCAGACAAACCAGTTACTTGGAGCTACGGAAACATTATGTGTAACATACGATAAACCTCCATCGCTTGTCTTTGAAGCTTTACCATAACCCAGAGCATATAATGTTGATGGATTTTTAACATCGAGTGCAAAAGCACTTTCCCAACTATAAATTCCATTGGTGTTATTACATGTTTTGGTATTGATTGTGCTAAAAGCATCCGCTGTTGAATAATAATAATTACAATAAGTGCTATTAAATTGTCTTTCAAAAATATAACCCTGATTGGGATTTTCTTTAGAAGCAAAAATCTGTAGTCCACGATCATTTGTTTTTGAAAATTTTGTTGTACTCGAAAAAGTTTGACCTCCATCGGATGATTTATAAATAGAACCCCAATCAACCATCAGCAAATTATTTCCATCGCTCCAAAGTGACGAGGCGATCATAGGAGATGTCGTTTCAACAATTTTGATCTGCTTGATGACTGAAGCACCGTTAATCGAAGCAATATAAACTTCACCATCTACTAAGAGCATTAAATTATTACCGTTGATCTTAATATCATTTTCAGAATTAGTTTTATATGAAATGATCCAAGAATCATTCCAAACGGGATTAGTGACCATGTCTGTGGACTTTTGCACTGAAGCATAATTAGTACCTAAGCCATTATTTCCAAAAAAAACTTTATAGCCATTCCCCAAATAATCAAATGCTTGAACACCAAATTTTGCATCATTTTTCCAAGTCGCCCCACGATCTAATGAATAGACACCCGAATTGCCCAAATAAATATAATTAGAATTATAAGGATGAAATAAAAATCTCTCCTGATAATAATTTCCATAGTTGGAAGTTAGTTGCGTATTATTAACATAAATTCCAACGGGACTTGTTGACCATTGCTGATGAACTGAATAAATACGGTTATTATCCACAGGATCTATCGCTAAAGATTTAAATAGAGTGGGCGTTGTTGAAATTTGAGTCCAATTTTTTCCTTGATCCACCGAAGAATAATATCCGTCGTATGCCCACGCATAAATTTTTCCTGTTGAATCAAAAGCAAACCACTGATCTCTATCGTAACTAGCCCAGATACTAATCGGTAATTTTTCACAAGCACCTCCAGCTAAATCAGTAATACGATGAACTGTTGTATGATCATTAACGTAGGCACTACCATCTGGAGAAACTAAAATATTGCCATAAGGAGATTGAAATTTACTATACATCAAACTAGCCAAACACATTTTATTCCATGTTGTTCCAGAATCCATACTTTTATAAATCATCCCTGAATATGAAGTAAGATACATGATGTTTGAATTCTTTGGATCAATTCCCATACCTTTAAATTTTTGTAAAAAACTTCCTGAGCTAATTAATTCTTGCCAAAGAACTGTGACAGTCACGCTGGCTTCGGATGTTCCTGCTGAATTTGTACAGATTATTGTATATGTCGTCGTATTCTTGACTTGAAAATTATATGCTCCACTTTTTCCTGTAACCGTTGATCCACCTAGTGAACAATTAGATGTCGTTAGTCCGCTATCCACCGTATATGAAACTGTCGCCACCCCTCCCGTACTGACATATAAAGGATTCGCCGTAATTGTGACGGTGGGTTTAATTTCAGCATTAACCGTAATAGAAATTTCTTTTGAGCTTGAGCCATCTGCATTACTACACGTTAACGTATAAGTTTTAGTTGCCGTTGGGCTAACAGTTATCGTTCCTGAACTTGCACTGATTGAACTTGTTATATCCGTCATCGTGCATGTTATCGCATTGGACACAGAATAAGAAAGATTCGTTGATTGACCCGAATAAATCGTAGCGACTGAAGCTGTTAAACTATTAATCACTGGCAAATTAATTTGTAGAACTGAAATCGTAAACTGCTTATCAAAAAATAATCCTCCTTGATCAGTGACCCGCAATTTAATGGAATATGAATTTTTTGTTGTATAAGAAAAGACGGCTCCACTGGTTAAGTTGTTACTACTGATATTGAACGAACTATTATCACCAAACCCATTCACAAGAGAATACGTCAAAGTATTTCCCGCATCTGGATCTGTACCACTTATACTGCCGATGACTGCTCCTGATGGTTGGTTTTCTTTCAAACTATTAGCACTTAAATTGATATTCGTGGGAGCTTGATTATTGATGGTTACTTTTGCGGTTAATGTTGTCGAGCCAACGGAATTACTACAACTCAAAGTATAGTTGGTTGTCGAGGTTGGAGATTTTTGTACAGTTCCTCCTCCTGCTGAAACACTTAATCCATCAATAGTACATGTCGTCGTAGCTCCTCCATTATCGACTGAATAATTCAAATTTGACGTTTGCCCTACGTTGATACTTGGTGGGTTAGCGGTGAAAGTTAAACTGGGTTTACTTAAAACAGTAACCGTTGTATTGACATCTGTTTTGCCAACAGCATTCGCACAACTTAACAGATAGGTTGTTGTCGCTGTAGGTGATTTTGTAATACTTGCACCACTACTTGCAATACTCATCCCATCGAAAGTACAAGTTGCTGTTACACCTTCATCACTGATGGTATACGTCAGTGTCGAAGATTGACCGGCATTAATAATTATCGGATTTGCAGATAATGTTACTGTTGGAATTTTTCCTGAAACATTCATCAATAACGAACCAGTAATACCATTACTTTTCGCATAAACATAAGAAGAATCATTTTTTAATCCCGTGACAAGACCACTCGTCACTGAAGCATTGCTTACAGAAATGACGGCTACTTTTTCTACTGACCAAATTAAATCGGTTGAGCTCGTTAAATTAATTTTTGAATTATCTGAATAAACTCCCGTTGCTTTTAATTGTTCGGTTTTACCCACACTAATACTTGTATTTCCAGAAACTGATTCCACTAAAATACTTTTCAATTCCGCTTTCGTAACAGCGATAGATTTTTTCATACTCAAGCCTAGACTTTGCACCATAATTTCAACACCTGCTGTTTCTATATTCGCAATTATTTTTCCAGAATCAGGACCACCGTTTTGAACTTGCAACTTACTCGAATCCATACTTGTCCAAATTGCCGAAAGCGTAATCTCCTCTCGTGAATTGTCTGAAAAATTCATAAATGCTTTAGCATTAAGACTGGTTCCGAGAGGTAATGAATTCGCCGCAGTTTCAATATC
>CAZFSQ010000049.1:0-10051 GCA_964521975.1 uncultured Oligoflexales bacterium
AAAAATATTTTCTAAAGTTTATGTCGATGATCAAGAACGGAAAAAAACGATTTCTGAGCTGACAGATAAAATAAAATCCTATTCCAAAGAAGTTTTAAGAGCCACCCTTTATGACGCAAAACGGGAAAAACTCGATTGGGTAAAAGATTTTCGTGACAACATTCAATTATTTTCACCCTTCATGTCCGAAAATTTTATTGCTAAAGGAATTGAACAAGCCATCAAAAAACTTGAAGGATGATCTTATGTTTAAAACGGTAAAAATTATTTTTTTGATTGTATTTTTATTTTCTTGTCGTACCCTTCAGCAAAAGCAAAGTAGTAGTGTCTTAGACGACACCCTAGAAATTCGTGTAGAAACCATTCAACTCAAACCAACCGCTCAGCAATTGGATGATATTTTAGATCTACAAGAATTAAATAATCGCCGGTGGGATCGGAAATCTTTAGAAAAAGCTTTTATTCCTGTTACAGGTGAAAGTAATTCGGGGAATCTAAGGGCCTTACTTTTTTATAATACATCGGGAGAATTACAAGGACAGGTTCTTTATCAAGAGTTAACAGATCAGGGCATTATTTTAATTCACGATGCAATTACATTTCAATATGCGGATGAAAAAATGGAACAGGTACTGAAAAATAAAATGGAACAAACTTTTAAAGAAACCATTAAAAAATATTCTACAATTATAAAAAAACCAGTCGGTGCTGTCAGTCGCATTGAACGCGGATTTACGGATCATATTTCTACACTTAAAAATCTTCGCTTTGCAGAAGCTCCAAAAGTTGGGGATTCTTTGCAGGGGGCAGCTCAAAATGAGGCGGGGGATCAAAATTGGCTGCAAAAAGTTTTTTTTATCTGGGGTGAGGTTTCCCCTCAAACACTTTCAAGTATCGCGGATAAATTTCCATCGCTATCCACATTAGATTATCAAGAAGTATTATCTGATAATCCTGAACTACGTGCTGAGCGATCTTTGGCACTTGTGGATTTAAGAAAGCTTTTTATCAAACGACCGTCCCTCTATAAAGACATCGAGACCATCAATCTTGACATGACTTATAAAATTGTAAGAACAATTAATGCACGAAGGTCTTATATTAGTATTGGTGAAAAAGGTGATGGAAAAACTTATAACGTCATTCGTACTCTTGCTCTGATTGCCAGAGAAGATCCAAGATTTGCAGATATTCTTAAAAACTCTCTAGGCTCTGATTTTATACTTGAAGAATTACGTCTTGAAAACTTGCTCGCTGGAACGAGTTATAGGGGACAACTCGAAAAAAGATTAAAATCTATTCTCAGCGAAAATCGCGTTGCTATTTTATTCTCTGACGAAATTCATCAGCTAACCAAAATGGACCCTGATGTTTTAGATTTATTAAAAACTGCGATGGGAGAAAAAAAGGTTATCCTCGTTGGAACAACAACGGTCGCGGAATTTTATGAAAAATTTTTTGGAAAAACAGCTTTTTTAGATCGAACATTTATTGATCAGTTCCTCCCCTTGAGTGAAGAAGAAATTGTCGCACTAATAAAATATAAAATTAAGAGTAATAAAAATTTTAGTGATATAAAAAATTTAGATTTAATTGCCCAAAAAATTTATAACTACACAGAAAAATTTGACCCTAATGGGGGCCGTGTTCGCTCAAAAATGGATGATTTTATTCCTCAGCTTATTTCTTTTAGTCAACTTCCTGGTCCTAATAAAGGCCCCAATAAAATTACCCCAGAATTAATTGATGAGTTTGCCAAAGTTTATTACATGCGTGGATTTGAGGTGATTCTCTCGCAAGATCAATTGGAACTCAACGTTCTTGAACAATTCTCACGAAATTTTTCTTCTGATCCAAGACGACAAGAAGATATTCAAAAACAAATTCTTTTAAGTATCCCTGATTTTAATGACGGTAGTTCTTCTAAAATTAAAAATATTACTCTCATCTCTGGACCGGAGGGTAGCGGTCGCAGCTTTTATTCAGAATCTCTAGCAAAAGTATTACATCGCCCTAGATTTGAAATTGATTTAACTCTTATTACTTCAATTGAACAGTTAAACCAAGAAATTGCTCGTCGGGTGTTGGATCGTACAAAACCTGGAGCATTTTCAATTATTGCTTTCAAAAATTTTTCAAAAGCTTCTCCCATAATGCAAGACACAATCATGGCAATTTTTAGCAAAGGTGAGTTTATGGGATCGCCAGGAAAAAATAGTGAGGGTCTTCAAAATATTCGTATCCCTAATGTTTTATGTCATTTGCTCGTTTCATCTGAAGAAAAAGATTTATTCCAAGAAATCCCCAACCGTGTGCAACTTGAATCTCGCTCTCAGGAAATAAAACAAAAGCAATTTAACCTAGAGCTTGATTCTTTGCTTCAGCTTAATAAATTAAAAATGCTGGATGAGGTAAAAGAAAAGTTTTTGGCCGACTTTTTAGAAAAAAACAAAGATGTAGAAAATTATGAAACATTAAGATCAAAATTAATTGCTGAATTAAAGTTTTGGGCACTTAAAAATGGTGGCTGTTTAAATTTAAAAAGTGAGCTACATCGTGGCGAGTAACGGATAAAGATATTTTTCATCATGTCGATCAAAATATTCTTTATAGATCAAAATAAGCTGTATCTCATTTATTTTTGAAGGCACTCATAGTATGATACTATTAGTATGATACCAATGGTGCCATAACAAAGAAAAGGTCAGGGCATGATTAATCCATTTAAAGTTACGGGGCTTGCTGTCGGCGAAGACTTCTTCAATCGACGTAACGAAATAAAAAAATTAACCTCCCATATTTATGGAGGACAACACACCTTAATCCTTTCTCCAAGACGCATGGGAAAAACCTCTCTTCTCATCAGATTGCAAGAAGAATTGAAAAAAGATGTTATTTTTGTCTATGTTGATCTTCTTAAATCATCCGACACAACGAGCTTTATTACAACTATCAGTTCGGGAATTTTTAAATCGCTTAAAAGCCCCATAAAAAAAATGTTGGCTCTTATGAAAACAGGATTACCCTCTTGGTCTCCAAGAGTATCTATGTCTCCAACAGGGGATATAGATTTTGGCTTTAAGCTTGAGCCACAAAACATAGATCTCAAAATGTTAGAGGAACTCTTTTTTTGGTTCGATAAAGTTTATAAAAATAAACGTAAGGTGATTGTATTCGATGAATTTCAAGAAATTAGAAATTATGATAAAGATTATTCTATCGAAAAACATCTACGCTCCATAGTTCAAGAACTCAAGCACACCACTTGTTTTTTTTCAGGAAGCCTGCCCACTCTTTTGAAGGAAATGTTTACACACAACCAAAGAAGCTTTTATAAAATGTGTTTTCTTTTTGAACTGAATTTTTGCCCAAAAGACGACGCCCTTGCTTATTTAGAAAAAAAATTTAAAACCACCAAAATTAGTCTTGAACATAAAAAAGAAATTTTTGATACGATTACTCACATAACTCAATGTCATCCATACTACGTCCAAATTTACGGCTATTACACGTTTGATTATTTATCTGAAAAAATTGGAATGAAGTATTCTAATATAACATCTCTTATGAGAGAGGTTGAAAGTCGTGTTTTTTCACAAGAACGAAATTATTTTGAAAGTCAAATTTCACATTTGTCTGCTCTACAAAAACAAGTTCTTATTGCATTAGCTAAAGAACCCGCCAAAGAAATCACATCGGAGTATTATCTTAGAAAATTTATGCTTCCATCGCATTCCTCCGTAAGAAAAACCGTTGGTATTTTAGAACGCGATGGATATGTTTGCAAAACTCCCAGCTTGATTTATTTGTATGATCCTATTTTTGCGAGGTGGTTGGTAAGTTAAATTTTTACCACAAATTTCTCACCCAACTCTTACTCTCAGGAAAAAAATATCCAATCGCCAATTGATAGTCATAAAATTTGCGAATTTTAATATCACCAAGATCAATTTTCGGTTGGAAAATGTCTTGATAAATAAAAAGCTGCCAATAAACACGTTCTGTAATAAATGCGACATAGTTTGTAAATGAAGTCATCACAAGACTCATACGATGGGTTTTAGTTTTATAATTACTTCGCCCATAGACGTAGCTAGGACCCATCCCCAATCCAAAACCAAAAGCCCCTATAAGAGTATGAAACGTCAATTCTGCATTATAAACAATTTTTATACTCTCCATAAAAATAGGAAATGATTTCTTCGCTTCTTGATCTTGATAATAAAAAGTGGGGGCAAAATAGATATTCTTGATCCAAGGAGAAAACCTAAAACTCCAAGACCAATCAGAATGTTTTTTAGAGTGTTCTACATTTTGCAAAGAAAAATTCGATAATGTTCGTGGTAATTTATCTTTTTCTTCCAATCTAAAATTTTGATATTTTGTGTCATCTACCATTAACTCTGGTTGAAGACCGCTCGGCCCCCAGGTAATACTATTTGGAAAAAATGAAACTCCCATTAGATAAATATAATCTTTCAATTTCTTTTTTTTAAGAGACAAATCTTTCTGCTCTGTTATTGGCAATTTTGATTTTTTTTCTACACTTAAATCATGAAGGTAAATCAATTCCGGCTGAATTTTTTCTTTTCCATCTTTTTCGGTTTCAAGATTTAATCGCACAAGATAATCCACATCAAAATCATAGGAAATATTACTCAACCAATTTTTATATTCAGAATAATTTTCTAGCGAATTGTAATTATCGATATCATAAAACTTCAAATATGATTTACTATTCTGATCATAAATAACTTCATGGCACGAAGAATTTTTCAAAAATTGTGCCCTCCAAATTTCAACTGTTTGGTCGGAAATTTTTTCATCTACGTGAAGCGGAGGTAAAACTAAATAACGATAACATAGAATAGATTTTTTATTTTCTCTAACCTCTTTATCAAAAGTAAATTTAACAGAATATGGACATTCAAACATGGCCCCAGAAACATAATCTGTAAGAAGTCCAATGGGGATAAGAGCAGGATAAAATAATCCTAAAAAACAATTCCCCAATATACTCATGCCCCAACGAATAGAGCATGTAAAATCTTTTGTACCTATCTTTTCATTTTGAAGCTTGAATTCTAGATGCTTCGTATATTTCGGTCGAAGCTGAATAAACTGCGGGGTCTCTCCTAACCTTTCTTTTCCATCATAAATTTCTATTTGTCGTGGCTCGGAATCTATACCCACAATTTGCTTACTGCCACTAAGTGAGGCACAGCTTATAAAAACCAAATTCAAACTATTAATAATAAAAAATAATTTCATTGTGAAACTATTTTTTGCGACTTTGAAGCTTTGTTTTCTTAAACGCCATTGCATTAAATCTTAGCATATCAGGACACAACTCGAATCCATTGGGCCATGCTAATGCCCCCCCCTCTATAAAACATTTTGCAAAAAGGTCGCCTCGAATAATTTCCGCAGCAAGGTTTTTAGGTTTTTTAAAAATAAACGACAAAGAAACCCTTACGACAACATTATCTTGAAATTTAAGTTGAATAATAAAATCTTCTTTATCAACGACCAAAACTTTCTTAATTTGATTTCCAAGCTTTTTCATTTTTTAATTATTTATCTTATTCTAAAGGTTTTATCTTTTTAGGTGTCCTATATTGAGATGCCAATTCCCATGCCTGATAAATTTCTTTCCTATTTAATATAAACCATTCTTTGATGAGCCTATGACATCTTTTTGGAAGCAAACCCGAAATCAATTTACCTGTTTTTATATCTAAAATCCGCATTAAATTCCGCATACTCAATATGTAAATGTGGTGGATTATGGTCTCCTTGATAAATTTTAATTGTAATCCCAAAAAAAGTTGATAAAACAGGCATGAGATTTATTATAATTCTTTTTAAAAAAAAATCACTATAAACCCCTAGACTCAAACATCAACCTACCCAGTTTGAAAATTTAAGAAAATTAGAGAATAATTTTTATCAATTACAAGATGAATATTCCATCTTAGAAACTCGCAAGGATCAATTACGCAGAATTTTAATTTTCTATCACGATATCGCCGCAGCTTATCTTTTAGAAAAAATGGGAGACACCACTGCGATCAATGAAGTTCTTGGATTAAGATATTGCGAAGAGACGAGGTTTTAAAAATTGCTAATATAAGGTGGGAGCCGCCCTATCCTTGGACGGCCCTACACTGGAAGGAGAAAATCAAGACTGAAAACTATAAAATAAAATTCCTTTTAAAATTTTTCTAACTACATCCCGTCGTACTACCGCACGAATCACATTTTAGACAAGAACCATTTCTGACAAGCGTCATCGCCCCGCATGATGTACACGGATCACCTTCATAGCCTTTAAGTTTTGCCTGAGCGTAACGCAGAGCGTATTTTTCATAATCATCATCGCGGTAAGCGAGCTGTAACGCTGCTGAAGATTTATTAGCGGTCGTGATCGAAAGCACATTACTATTCTGCAGTCCCCCTAAACTTGA
Organism: uncultured Oligoflexales bacterium; assembly: GCA_964521975.1. Classification (GTDB taxonomy): domain Bacteria; phylum Bdellovibrionota_B; class Oligoflexia; order Oligoflexales; family CAZFSQ01; genus CAZFSQ01. The sequence continues at coordinate 6,468 of CAZFSQ010000049.1, forward strand.
AGAACCTGAAAACATGACGGGTGTATTTTTATCTTCACGCCAAGTGGTGCTGACTTCTTGACCCATGTGTGAAAAACCAAACCCTTCACCGAAAGTTCTCTGGGAATCTTTTTTACTACCTCCTAAAATTCTTTCTTTCGGTCCATGTTCTTTGTCATCTTTTGACTCACTCTTATCCTCAAGAGCTTCCGGCGGAACATGTGCTAAATCATTTCTGTCTAAATAATGAATGGCGAGATCTCTAAAAATAAAATCAATGATCGAGGTTGTCATCTTAATGTTATCGTGACCATTAACCATACCGTTTGGTTCAAAACGTGCGAAAGTAAAAACGTCCACAAATTCTTCGAGAGGAACTCCATACTGAAGACCGAGGCTCACTGCAATCGCAAAACAGTTCATCATGCTTCGGAGCAATGTTCCTTCTTTATTGATATCGAGGAAAATTTCTCCAAGATGACCGTCTTCATAATCACCGGTTCTTAAATAAACGGTATGACCACCAATTTTTACTTTTTGAGTATAACCTGAACGTCTTGATGGCAATGGTCTACGAGTTCTGACATATTCACGAACCACACGCGTTGCAATTTTTTTTACCTGCTCAATCTGAGCATCGTCATGTTCATATAAATTTAAATCGGCTGCAATCGCTGCGTTGAGCGGCTGTGAAAGCTTTGATCCATCACGATAAAGAGCATTGGCTTTCAGCATATATTGCCAAGACTGCACATAACAATTTTTTACATCTTCTAATGAAGCCTCATAGGGAAGATTAATTGTTTTTGAGATTGCTCCAGAGATGAACGGTTGTGCCGCTGCCATCATCTTGATGTGTTTTTCCATAGAAATAAATCGTGTTCCCTTACGGCCACATTTATTCGCACAATCAAAAACAGAAAGGTCTTCTGATTTTAAATATGGAGCACCTTCCACTGTCATTGCCCCACAAACATATTCGTTGGCAAGATCCATTTGCGATTGACTAAACCCAATGAGTTTTAAAATATTTGCTTCTGGTTTACTTAATTCTTTAGGATCAATTTTTAATTTTTGAACACAAAAATCTTCGCCAAGACTCCATTTCGTGAACGCAAACGTTAGATCAAATGCTTCTTTTAATTCGCCCTCAACTTTTTGTAATACTTCCTCAGTAAATCCTTTCTTCTTGAGCGTTTCAAAATTAATTTCTGGGGCATCTTTTAAACTGCCACGACCAACACAATAAGAAACGATTTCCGTAATTTCATTTTCTTTATACCCCAATTTTTTGAGTGCCAGTGGAATAGACTGGTTGATGATTTTAAAATAACCGCCACCGGCAAGTTTTTTATATTTTACGAGAGAAAAATCCGGCTCAATACCTGTAGTATCGCAGTCCATCAATAACCCAATCGTTCCTGTTGGGGCAATGACCGTGGTTTGTGCATTACGAAAACCAAATTTTTCTCCGTGGGTTAAAACTTCGTCCCAAACCTTTTTAGCTCGCTCGGAAAGTTTTTTAGGACATAATTTTGTTTCAATTAAAAATGGTGTCACTGTCAATCCGACAAAGTCACTATCTTGCGTAATGGAATTACGATGGTTTTTGATAACTCGTAACATATGTTTTTTATTTTTTTCGTAATTTGGAAAAGTTCCAAGTTTTTCTGCCATCTCAGCACTGGTACGATATGAAACACCACACATGAGCGATGTAATAGCTCCCGTCCAAGATAATCCCTCATCCGAACCATAGGGAATCCCCATCTGCATTAAAAGTGCTCCGATATTGGCATAACCAAGACCGAGTGTTCTAAAATCCCAACTTCTTTTTGCAATCTCTTTTGATGGAAATTGTGCCATCTGAACACTGATATCAAGAATCATTGTCCAAATACGACAAGCATGTTCAAAAGCTTCCACGTCGAATGTTTCTGTATTTACATCATAGAATTTAAGTAAATTAAGTGATGCTAAATTACATGCTGTATCATCAAGAAACATATATTCAGAACAAGGGTTGGACGCATTGATTCTTCCATCTTCGGGGCAGGTGTGCCATTCATTGATGGTCGTATCGTATTGAACGCCAGGGTCAGCACAGGTCCACGCTGCGTATGCGATTTGATCCCAAAGTTCCTTGGCATCGACTGTTTTGGCAATTTCTCCTGTGGTGCGAAAAGTTAAATTCCATTTTTTCCCCTCTTGAGCCGCTTTCATAAACTCATTTGTAATCCTCAATGAGTTATTTGAATTTTGCCCAGCCACCGTTGAATACGCTTTGGAGTTCCAATCCACATTATAGGTTTCAAATTGAACGGCTTTGACTCCTTGTTTAGCAAGGTCAATAACTCGCTGAATATAGGCCAACGGAATATGAGCTTTCTTAGCATTAAGAAATGCGGTCTTAAGATTTTTATTTTTATTGATATCAAATCGTGACTTTTCATCAAGGGAATGATCCTGACATGCTTTTACAACATGATTTAACTCACTCTCCATGATTTTTGAACCCGCAACTAAGGAAGCTACTTTCTGTTCTTCAACAACCTTCCAATTAATAAACTCTTCGATATCAGGATGGTCAATATCGAGACACACCATTTTCGCAGCTCGGCGTGTTGTCCCACCGCTTTTAATTGCCCCTGCGGCTTTATCCCCAATTTGAAGAAAAGACATTAACCCTGATGAAATTCCTCCACCCGATAGTCTTTCTCCTGATCCTCGTAAAGAGCTAAAATTTGTCCCTGTACCACTTCCATATTTAAACAGCCTTGCCTCACGAACCCAAAGATCCATGATGCCGCCATCATTCACAAGGTCATCTTTAATAGATTGAATAAAACAAGCGTGAGGTTGTGGTCTTTCATAAGCTGATTTAGATTTTTCAACTTTGAGAGTTTCTGGGTTAACAAAATAATGCCCTTGACCCTTACCTAAAATTCCATACGCATAATATAGTCCGGTATTAAACCACTGTGGGCTATTGGGAGCAGCATACTGACGAGCAAGCATGTAACAAGTTTCATCATAAAAATTTTCTGCATCTTCATCACGATCAAAATAACCGTAACGTTTACCCCAATCCGTCCAACATCCTGCTAAACGGTGAAATACTTGCCGAGCATCCGTCTCACATTCAATGTTAGGGATACCCCTTCTTCTTAAATACTTCTGAGCTAAAATATCAGTAGCGACTTGACTCCAATCATCAGGTACTTGAACAGATATAGACGATGATGCTTTCGTACCATCCTCTTTTTTAATTTCAGATTTTCGTTCAACAAAACGAATACTCTTAAACGGTGAGCCTTTTTCTTTGACAAATTTTCTTTCTACTCGCATGTTCCCTCTCCTCCTTGTTTCAATCCTTTAACCGCGATCTTTTTTTGACAAAAAGATACCCCATAGCCAAACCTCAGCTATTTTACGTTCCCTGCGGTTTTTAATTTTTTTGATTACGCTGCCAAGATTTATCTTAACTCTCTCAAAAAGTTTCTGTCAAGACCCCCAAAACGCAAAATGTAGCGTCCACAAGTTATCCACAACACTAGATGTTGTGTGTGAGTAATTTAGCTGGGACGGGTTCGATTTGCAACGCC
>CAZFSQ010000050.1:0-10048 GCA_964521975.1 uncultured Oligoflexales bacterium
TTTCGTGGAAATTTCGATCAATATCTTGACCACAAAGAGCTTCTTTCCGAACAAAATGCCTCAGCAAGGGAACAACTTCGTCGCAAGCAAGAACAGCTTGCGACTTTCGTTGAACGTTTTGGGGCTAAAGCTTCAAAGGCAGCTCAAGCACAGAGCAAATTAAAACAATTGGCAAAACTGCGTGCTATGGAAGAATCCATCCCCGAAGAAGAAGCCAAAAAAAGTATTGCACTTAGACTACCTAAACCACCGCCATGCACACGTATGGTGATGAAAGTAGAGCATTTAAGCATTGGTTACGGGCATAAAATTTTATCGAATGATATTTGTTTTCAGATCGAGCGTGGACAGAAAGTTGCAATTATTGGTGCGAATGGCATTGGAAAATCTACCTTGCTTAAAACACTGGTCAACAAAATCCCTGCCCTTTCAGGGTCTGTCTTAATTGGCGATCGCGTCGTACCATCCTACTTTGCCCAAGACCAATTGGAAGACCTTGAGGATGAAGCTACTGTTCTCGAAAACGTATTGGCAGCTAGTTATGGTTTAGGTGAGCCTGCCGCCCGCAACTTATTAGGTAACCTTTTATTCCGTGGCGATGATGTATTCAAGAAGGTCAAAGTTATTTCTGGAGGCGAGAAGAATCGCGTCGGTCTGGCACGAGTGCTTGTAAGTCAAACCAATTTTCTACTCCTCGATGAGCCGACAAACCACTTAGATATGAGTAGTGTTGGCGTTTTGTCGATGGCTTTGGCGGAGTTTGAAGGCACGATGGTATTTGTCAGTCATGACCGTGAGTTTATTGATAGCGTCTGTACGCATATACTGGTGATGCTTAAAGATGGACGCAATGCCTTATTTGATGGAAAGCTTGAAGACTATAAACGCATGGCAGCAATATCGAATTTTCCATACATATTAGGAACTGAGATCGGCGAGAAGAAAAAAGTTGCTCCTGTCAAAGCGAAGCCTAGTCAAAATTCAGGACTCGCAAAAGTAAATGCGGCCAATGTAAAAGATTTACAGCTCCAGCTTAAGAGTACCGAGCAGCAAATTGAAATATTTCGCATGAGTTTAGCTCAATTCGACCTACAACTAGAAAATGCTGATCCACACGACTACACACGGTTCAATGAGTTGAGTGTTAGTCGAGAAAAATGTCAGACTAAACTAAACAGCTTAGAAGATGTTTGGTTGGAACTAACTGAAAAACTATTAACAAAGCAGTATAAATAAATTTATATCCGCTAAACCTTTAAACCTTTTTCGCATCCCGTCCCAATAGATCATCCACGGCATCGCGAATGGGTTTATCATATTTCTTTGCTAGATGGGGAGAAGATTAAGCTGTAAAGAATTTTTATTTTTTGACTAAATCCTGCAAATTAAGCATTTGATCAAAATATCCTGCATTCTTTACATTTTCATCAACTCCCATTGCAGAAATTAAAACTCGTTGAATACTGTGATGCGGAGGAGTTGCGAAATATTCCATCTTACGCTCAAATTCTTTAATAACATTTTTGGAGACTGGAGCTTTCGTATATTTAATTTCGCAAATCGTCAAAACTTTATCAGCACGAGAGAAGACTAGATCCATCTGAAAGTTTTTGGGCGTTTTGGTGGAAAAATAAGGCCCTACTTCATATTGGACAGCACTGAATCCCAGAACTTTTGCAATCTGTACATGTTCATGGCGACACCAACGCTCGAAGCTATAACCTAACCATTCTTGATAATCCGTAAGATTCAAAGCTAGTGTAGGGTTATCTTGAAATCTTTTTTGTTCGATTTTTTTCTTAATAGTTGCGATGAAGCGATAATAAAACTGCAAATACTGATCGGAAATTTCATAACGTACCAGTTTACTTTTTTCATCTTTATCATAGGGAACATAGGAACGTATAAAACCCGACATTTCTAAATCTTGCAAAAGTCCACTGAGAGTTCCGCCTGAATCGAGTGAAAGTTTTTTAGCAATGATGGGGCGTGTAGCAAATCGCTCTTGAGCCAGGAGTTCGACTATTTTTTTATAGTCTTTATTTTTAACCATGCTACTAATAAAAACTCGTTCACACTCATTCAAAAAATAACCATCTTTGCAAAAGGATTGTTTACATAATTCTAAATAAGTTGATTTGTTGGATTGGCGGAGATAGGAGAGATATTCAGGGATACCCCCCACGCTTAAATAACTATCCATGACAGATTGTAGAGAATAACCTGGACCAAAATATTCGACGGTTTCTTTGAGAGTAAAAGGTTCTAAATGGATTTCATTTTGTGAGCGACCATAAAGTGCTTTCGATTTAACAACTTTATTCACCATAAAGGAAGGTGATGAGCCGCAGAGTACCGCAACTAAATCATGGTTTTTACTAAAATGATTATCCCATGTGATTTTAAAGTCGCTGATCAACTCATCATCATAGGCAGCAAGCCACTGCAATTCTTCGAGATATAAAGTGTGAACACCTATCTTGATAAAGGAGGTGAGATACTCAAAAAATTCTAGCCAACGAGTGAATTTTAATTTAGCAATGATAGGATCTTTGGCGTATTGAGAGAGCATGAGAAGGGCGGTTTCGATTTGTCGTTCTTTTGTTCCATTCTCAACACCTTCAATTTTTAATAGGCTTCGGTTTTTAAAAGCGTGCTCTATGAGAGTCGTTTTTCCAACGCGGCGTCTGCCATGCAATATGATGATACTCGCTTTTTTGGACATGCCAATTTGCGTTAGCTGTTCCAATTCTTCTGCTCTGCCATTAAGTTTATAACCATTTATTTTTATGTACATTTTTAACTATTTAAGCCGATCATTTGTTTTTTATATGCTGATCGGCTAAATCAGTAGATTAAAAAATAGCCGATCATCTATAAAAATATCATTGATCGGCTGAGTTGTCGATGGGTTTACTGGCCCGCAAATTAAATTTTATTTAAATAAAAAATTCTTCTTTCGCATCACGTCCCAACAGATCATCGACAGCATCGCGTATGGGTTTATCTTGATAGAGAACGTGATAAACAGTTTCAATAATCGGTGAAGTCATTTTTAATTTTTGAATGAGTTGATACGCAGCTTTTGTTGTAGCAACACCCTCGGCAACAGATCCCATGGTTTTTAAAATATGATCTAATTTTTCGCCTACGCCGAGGCGATATCCAACCGTGTAATTTCTACTTTTTTCACTCGTGCAGGTTAAAAATAAATCACCAACGCCGCCGAGTCCCATAAACGTAATGGGTTTAGCTCCGAGTTTTGTGCCAATCTTAGCGATCTCACCAAGGCCACGTGTAATTAGGGCGGCACGAGAATTATATTGATATCCAAGTCCTGAACATGCTCCTGAAGCAATGGCGATCACATTTTTAAGTGCTCCGGCGATTTCGAGGCCAATCGGATCATTGGATGAATAAACTCGAAAAAGAGATGAATGAAAAAGTTCTTGAGCAATTTCGGTTGAAGAATTTTTATACGATGCAACAGAAACACACGTCGGTTGACGATCAACAATTTCTTGAGCGAAACTTGGACCGGATAGAAAAACAGATTGTTGCATGGTTTTTTTATCGGTGATGTCTTCGATAATGTTGAGAGGAAATGCAAGCGTATTTTCTTCGATACCTTTCGCCGCACAAATGATTAAAGGTAATTTTTTTTTGAAATCTTTTCCAAAACATTCTTTCATTTGCAATAAAACATTTCGCAAAGTTTGCGTTGGAACTGCTATCACTAAAGCCTTTGCGGATTCGATGTGAAGTTTTAAAAAATTATTTGTAGCGGAAATATATTTGGATAAGGTAACATGAGATAGATACTTGGGATTATTGTGATAATGATTGATGTGGTTTGCTGTGTTTTCATTGCGACACCACACAAAAACTTGATGGTTATTGGATGCTAATTGCTGTGCGAGTGCCGTTCCGTAATTTCCATATCCTAAAACAACAACGTGCTGTTTTGTGGCGTGTTTGGATTTTTTTGGGGATTTCGTTTCTTTTTTCATCTCAAAAAACATTATATCAAATTCATATTAAGGAGACACGATGAATCCTTATGTTCCTGTTTTAATTTTTTTGATTTTTGCTTCGGTGCTTGGTCTGGCAATTTCTCTTGCAGCAAATATTTTAGGACCGAAAAAATCAGCCCCTGGAAAAGCTGATCCCTATGAGTGCGGTGTACCTCTTGTAACCTCGGCTCGTGAAAAAATGAGCGTGCGATTTTATCTCACAGCAATTCTTTTTATTCTGTTCGATATTGAAACCATCTTTTTATATTTGTGGGCGACAACATTTCGTTCGTTAGGATGGTTTGGTGTGGCTGAGGTTTTTGTTTTTATCGGGATTCTCTTGATTGGTTATGTTTATATTATTAAACGACGAGCCTTAGATTGGGAATAGTGCGGGAGTAATTTGAAATGGAATTAAACGATACTCTAGTTCAAATCATTGCAACGTGTATAAAAATCGTGGTGCTGTTTTTGATCTGTGCTCATGTTCCGCCTTTTATGGTTTGGTTTGAGCGACGTGCCCCAGCTCTTATGCAAAGAAGAAAAGGCCCCAACCGCGTGGGAATTTTTAAATTTCGATTGTTTGGTTTAATTCAACCCGCAGCGGATGCTATTAAATTATTATTTAAAGAAGAAGTTGTCCCGGCAGCAGCAAATAAAATTTTCTATCAAGTGGCTCCTATTTTTGGATTAGTGACTTCAGTTCTAATTGCTGGGGCAATTCCTTATGGCAGTGATTTACAAGTTTTTGGATATACGATCCCTCTGAGTATCATTCGAGTGGATGTGGGATTTTTATTTATTTTTGCGATTTCAAGTATTGGGGTTTATGGGATCACTCTTGCGGGTTGGGCAAGTAATAATAAATATTCACTGATGGGAGCATTGCGTGCCTCTGCTCAAATGATTAGTTATGAAATTCCTATGGGGCTTTCTCTTATACCGATGGTGATGATTTTTGGATCTTTAGATTTAAATACGATCATTGCACAACAGGGAGAAAATGTTTTTAACTGGGGGTTTATGTACGCTCCTGTTTCTTTTTTTCTATTCTTAATTTGTATGTTTGCTGAGACGAATCGAGCACCCTTTGACTTGGCTGAGGCTGAAGGTGAGCTAGTTGCTGGCTTTCATACGGAATTTGGTTCGTTCAAATTTTCGTTATTTTATTTTGGTGAATATGTGAGCATGTTTGTTCTCTCATGTTTAGCCGCAACCGTATTTTTTGGTGGATGGCAGATGCCTTTTATCCCTCATGATCAAGTTGTTGCTATGGTAGGGCCGAATTTGACAGCTCTCATTACATTCATGACTTTATTTTTAAAAGCAGCATTTTTTATGTGGCTTTATGTTTGGGTGCGATGGACTCTTCCAAGATTTCGTTATGATCAGTTGATGAGTCTTGGATGGAAATTTATGATGCCTATTGGTCTTGTTAATATTTTAGTTACTGCATTAGTGATAGCGATGATGGAGTTGAAATAAATGGAGATAGGTTTTGGTGAGATTTTATTTTCTGCAATAGCAATGATGATTGCACTGTGTTCTTTAGCCGTTATTCTCGTTAAAGAACCTGTGACCGCAGCCGTGTTTTTAATTTTGAATCTTTTTATGGTCGCGGGTCTTTATGCCATGATGTCTTCTGATTTTGTTGCTGCGATTCAAGTGTTGGTTTACGCGGGTGCGATCATGGTGCTTTTTGTTTTTGTAATTATGCTTCTCAATCTTGGACCTGAATCTTTTCACGCGGATGCACGACCTGTTCTTGATTGGGTGTTTCTTGTTTTAACTCTGATAAGTTTTTTGATGTTGAGTGTTTTTGTTTATTTAGGAGGTAAGGAAACCCAATTAAATTCTTTGGGAGAGTTTACTCAAGAAGTGATTCAATCCAGTGGCGGCAATACTTATAATGTTGGGATGAAATTATTTTCGAGTTATCTTTGGCCATTTGAACTGTCATCTATTCTTATTTTATTGGCCGTGATTGCGAGTGTGGTCATTGCACGTAAAGATCATCCTGTGACAGATGATAAAGGTGGAAAAAAATAATGAACCAACTCGACTGTACCTTACTACTATCTGTTTTTGTTTTTATGTGTGGTTTGCTTGGAGCACTTTTTCGTAGAAATTTATTATTCATTTTAATGTCGATTGAATTGATGTTGAATGCTGTGAATCTTGTATTTGTTGCTGCTAGTAAAAAATGGGCGGTGATGGATGGTGAGATTATGGTGTTCTTTGTTTTGACGGTGGCAGCTTGTGAAGCGGCGATTGGTTTAGCGATGGTGATTGCTCTTTATCGAAAATATGGCACGATTAAAACAGATTTTCTGAGAGTGTTAAGAGGTTGATGATGATTTGGTTGATTGTTTTATTACCCCTTTTAGGTGCTGCGGTGAATGGCTTGCTATTACACAATGCCTCAAAAACAGTTTCACATATTGTGGGAGTTTCCTCTGTTGGAACTGCGTTTATTCTTTCGCTCGTTGTGGTGATGCAATTTATGGCTCAACACGAAACACAATATTTTTATGGTTTTGATTGGATCGAAGCTGGAAATTTTGTCGCTCCTTTTAAACTTGCACTTGACCCTCTATCAGCGATGATGCTGCTTGTGGTGACAGGCGTTGGCTCGCTCATTCATATTTATGCCGGTGGTTATATGCACGATGAGAAAAAAACATACCGATTTTTTGCTTATCTCAATTTATTTGTTTTTATGATGCTTCTTTTGGTATTGGGTGAAAATCTTTTGGTGATGTTTGTTGGGTGGGAAGGTGTAGGGCTTTGCAGTTATCTATTGATTGGCTATTGGTTTCATGAAGAAAAAAATGCTGATGCAGGGATCAAAGCCTTTGTGGTTAATCGTATTGGTGATATAGGATTTATTTTTGGTGTCTTTTTAACTTTTATGCTTTTCAAAACAGTTTCGTTTTCTGAAATTAGAACATTAGTTGAAAATACATCTTCTTTTGATGCAGAGACCCTCAGTTTAATTTCCTGGATCACTCTTTGCTATTTTATTGCCGCGTGTGGAAAGTCGGCACAGATTCCTCTCTATATTTGGTTGCCTGATGCGATGGCAGGCCCAACACCTGTATCTGCTTTGATCCATGCTGCGACGATGGTAACAGCGGGAATTTTAATGATGACGCGAATGAATTATCTTTTTTATCTTGCACCATCGACGATGACGATCATTGCCTATACAGGAGCATTGACAGCATTCATTGCTGCGTCGATTGCTCTTGTGCAACGAGACATTAAAAAAGTTTTGGCTTATTCAACTGTGAGTCAGTTGGGATACATGGTCATGGCGTGTGGAGTGGGGGCATTTTCCGCAGGAGTGTTTCATCTTTTTACCCATGCATTTTTTAAAGCACTTTTATTCTTGGGAGCAGGAAGTGTGATTGTTGCCATGCATCATAAGCAAGATATGTTTGAAATGGGTGGACTAAAAAAATATATGCCAATGACGCATTTGACAATGCTTATAGGTGTACTTGCAATTATTGGATTTCCAGGGCTGGCAGGATTTTTTTCTAAAGATGAAATTTTGTGGAAAGCTTTTACGGGTCAAGGATGGTTACTCTGGGGATTGGCTGCTGTGACAGCAGGATTCACTTCTTTTTATATGGTGCGGTTATTAAGCATGACGTTCTATGGAAAAAACAGAAGCGATCATCATACGCAAGAACACTTACACGAAACCAGTATCGTGATGTGGGGACCGCTCATGGTGCTCGCAATATTTAGTGCTTTTGTAGGGTATCTAGGTGTGCCGCATATTCTAGGCGGACATAACATTTTTGAACATTATTTAGCACCCGTTATTTTTATGCCAGATCAAGCGAAAGAGTGGTGGGGGCATTTGACAAGTCATCACTCAGTGCAATTAGAGTTTGGTTTAATGGGTGCGTCGATTGCAATCATGTTCATCGCCTCAACATTTGCACTGACCAATTATGCTAAAAAAGATTTTGGTGTTGCTAGTGCGATTAAAAATAGTTGTTCACGAACCTATGACTTACTTTTAAATAAGTATTGGGTAGATGAATTTTATTTCAAATTTGTGGTGAATCCGCTTAAAGATATTTCTTTATTCTTGTTTAAGATTATTGATGTCGTGATTATTGATGGCATCGTTAATGCGGTGGGCCAAATTTGGTTACTCATCAGTGGGATTACCAGTTTAAGAATGTCGGGAAATTTTCAACGCTACGGTATGGTCGTTGTTTTGGGAATGTTTTGTTTGATTGTTGGAATTTTTATTTTTTAGTTTTTGTGAGGGAGTTTAATATAGATGCCTGAAGGAATTTTAAGTTTTTTAATTTTTTTTCCACTTGTTTCTGCATTAGCACTTTTCATACTGCCTAGTTTAAATTTAGTAAAAATTGCGAGTTTAATTTCGACATTGATTTCTTTTGTTGCCGTCATGTTTTTATGGTTTGCTTTTGATGGGTCAACAGCAAATTTACAATTTGTGGAAGCTTATGAGTGGATGCCTGATTTTGGTATTCGCTACATTGTAGGTATTGATGGAATTAGTTTACTCTTAGTTGTTTTAACAAATTTCTTAACTCTGCTTGTGATTATTAGCCAATGGCATCAGCATAGTGATGGAGCAAGAGAACTCAAACAAAAAACTTTTTTCAGTCTTATTTTAGCTTTGCAGAGTGGAATGCTGGGTGCTCTTTTGGCATTGGATCTTGTGTTCTTTTATGTATTTTGGGAAGCCATGCTGATCCCAATGTATTTCATTATTGGTGTCTGGGGTGGTGAAAGAAAAATTTATGCAGCAACTAAATTTGTTATCTATACAGTTGTTGGTTCCTTACTAATGCTCGTAGCTGCATTAGCATTATATTTTATCTATCATCAGCAGTTTGGAGTTTACTCAACAAGTTTACTCGATCTTTATCAAATTACATTAGATCCTAAGGCACAGATTGTTTTATTTCTCGCATTTGCGGTTGCCTTTGCTATCAAAGTGCCGCTTTTTCCATTTCATACTTGGTTGCCGGATGCCCACGTTGAAGCACCTACAGTAGGTTCTGTGATTCTTGCGGGAGTCTTGTTGAAAATGGGGACTTATGGACTTTTGCGATTTGCGATTCCACTTTTTCCAGCAGCGACATTGGAACTCGCACCATTATTTATGGGGCTTGGGGTAACAGGAATTATTTATGGGGCACTGGTTGCGTGGATGCAAACGGATGCAAAAAAATTGGTGGCCTATTCGTCGGTGAGTCATCTTGGATTTGTTGTCATAGGGTCGATGGCATTTTTAGCAGATAAAAAATTATCGGTTGAAGCATTGACAGGAGCAACCTATCAAATGATTAATCACGGAATTTCTACCGGAGCGTTGTTCTTTTTGGTGGGAGTTATTTATGAGAGAAGACACACAAGACAGCTAAAAGATTTTGGTGGACTTGCCGCTGTGATGCCCTACTATTCAATCATGTTAATTATTGCCACATTAAGCTCTATTGGATTACCTGGCACAGGAGGATTTATTGGTGAGTTTTTAATTTTGCTAGGCACATTTCAATCGTCAAAAGTTTTTGGTGGGTTAGCTGCATTGGGTGTTTTACTCGGTGCAATCTATATGTTGACTCTTTGTAAAGCTATTTTATTTGGGCCTGTGACCATCGAAGAAAATAAAAAGTTAAAAGATTTATCACCGAGAGAATTTTTATATTTAACACCATTATGTGTTCTTGCCTTGCTGATGGGAATATATCCCAATTTATTTCTTGGAAAAATAAATAAATCAGTCGAATATTTAGCGAAGAATTATGATGCATATAAGATTGCCTTTCATGACATTGATAAAACACTCATTTCAACAGATGAAGGAAGATAAGTGTGATGTTTGAACTTCCCAATTTAAATCTTGAGTTTTATAAAGCGATTAGCCCTATTTTATTTTTAGTCGTGGGTGGACTCTTAACAATGCTCCAAGGTGTTTCTCATTCTTCGCTGTCATTACCCAAGAGTAACTATGTTACGACAATGTTTTTTTTATGGGC
>CAZFSQ010000051.1:0-10040 GCA_964521975.1 uncultured Oligoflexales bacterium
TGATATTTACGGCGGAAATAAGGTAAGAAATTTGGAATTTATTTTAGGTGAAGCCGAAGAGCGTGGTATCAAAAAAATAATTACTCCAGCTCCTCAAGGTTCTAATTTCATTTCGGCTCTTTGTGTTCAAGCTAAAAAACAAGGGTTTGATTTGGAAGTTTCTCACTTTGCTCCTGCCGAGTCTCCGCAAATCAAGTCACATCTGAAATTTTCAATGACATACCCAATTCAAGTTAAAACATTTCCTGGATATTGGGGGAGTGTTCCTGCTTTTGTTTATTCAATTCTAAAAAATACAAATAATAAATTGCAAGGCACTCCATCCTCGTGGATTGCTCCAGGTGGCAGCAGTGTTATTGGAGCTTTAGGACATTTTAATGCTGTGCTTGAATTAGAAAACCAAATTAGTGAGCAACAAATTGAAAATCCATCAGCAATTATTTTAGGTGCTGGAACTTGCGGAACGATGGCGGGGATACTCGCTGCTCATCACTATTTAAAAAGTAAGCGACGAATTATCGGGGTGCGATGTGTGGATCAAATTGTGTGTAATCGTTTGCGGATCGCTCAACTTGCCAACGCTCTCTTAAAAAAATTAAAACTTCCTGGTTCTATTGATTATCAAGAGATTGAACTAATTTCATCGCCTGAAAATTTAACCTATGGAAAAGTTTCGGCGGAAGTCAAAAAAAATATGATGGAATTTTATAGAGAAGAAAATATCCAACTCGATACAACCTATACAGGAAAAGTTGTGACGGTGTTAAAAAATATGTTACGTCAGCAATTGATTTCTAAAAAAGATCGTGTTCTTTATTGGCATACGTTTAGCGGCAAATACACAACCTAAGCTGCTTTTTTTTCTCAATTCTTTACTTCGTAGGCAAGTTTGCTACAATTTTCATATATGGCAAAAGAGGAACTCACCGCAAAACAGAAACAAAAGCAAGAGACCGAGAAACGTAAAGGTGTCACGGATGAAGTTGAAATCATGAAAATGCTCATCTTAGAAAATCGCGGATTATATAATCGTGTCTTAGATAAAATCAGACAGTATCGAGCTTCCCGTGAGGGTGACTCATTTGAAAATGTCGGAAAAAATAAAAAAGATTCTGGCCCGCAAAAGAAAGAAAAAAAGTGAAATTTTTTACGAGATACTTTTTTTGTTTTTTAATTCTTTCGTGTTTTCATTTTCAGCGTGAAGAAAAATCTATCGTTCAAGAACAATCTAAAGAATGGCAACCAGATTGGGTTCATGATTATTTAGCACAAAAAGAATTTTTGTTTTGGCAAAATAAAGACGACTATTGGAATGCTGTATTAATCAAAGATCAAATTGAAAATATTGATCTCGTAGCTAAGCAAATAGACTCATGGATTGCTACACAAATTCAAAAGAGTGTATCTCAGAATATTTTTTCACAAGTATCTTTTCTGACAAGTCAAAATTTTCCAGGAAAAGTTTCACAACTTGAATCCACTCTCAGTCAGATATTTATTAAAAAATCAGAAAATGTTTTTCAAACTAAAGATATTTTTATTCAAAAAATTTCACATGCTTCACAGGAAATCCGCCCTGAATTTTATCGAGCCTTTATCCTCGTAGAGATTTCAAAAAAGAATTTAGAACTTGCTTATAAGAGCACCGTGCAAACACTAGCTAAATCCCCCGGAAAAAATCTTCCTAAAGAATTTTGGGATTTGCTATTGGCTTATCAGCCATTGCCGAATGCGAAAAATTTAGAGTTAGCTCATTAAAGATGCCCTCCACTCGCCAGCTCGCGGAACCTATTCGCACCTTCGGTGCTTATTGGGCATGACGGTGGAAGCTAAGGCAGAATGTAAATCGGTTGCACATTTTCCATCGACATAGATGCACCATAAGGTGTTTTTGAGTTTTGTCCAAGTTGACCATTTCCATTATTTCCCCAACATTTTGTTTGATTATTGTCGAGAATTGCACATGTAAAATTGAACCCTGCGGATACACTTTTCACGCTACGATCTTGGCCAACAAATACTGTGGGTGTGATTTTAAGAGCATATCGCATGTCGGGTGAGCTAATTATGACACGAGAATTTTGTCCTAACTGTCCTTGGTTATTATTTCCCCAACATTTAACGCGATCGTTATCAAGTAATGCACATGAAAACGAGCCGCCCACGCTCAGAGATTTTACTGTTCTGCCTAAGCCAAAATTAATTGGTTTGAGTACAGCCATATCCCCAGAGTTCGGTCCATAGCTTAAATTTGAATCCTGCCCCAATTGACCTTGATTATTTTCACCCCAACATTTAACAGAATCATTATCGAGTAAAACACAGGTAAAATTATTTCCAGCTTGGATATTTTTAGGTGGATACCTCAAATCTGTATAGACGTAAGGAAGATTTTCCATTTCATTGGGATCATCTCCTTGATTAATTTTTGATTCTAATCCCAACTGTCCTTGTGCATTATATCCCCAACATTTGATTTTATTATTCATCAATAAAACACAAGTATGGTTTTGACCCAACGAAACGGATTTAACAGCTTGACCCAATAAATTAACTGATACTAGAGTTGATATGCTATTTACTTTATCACCAATATTATTTTTATGATTATATCCTAACTGACCACTGGAATTATAACCCCAACATTTAAGTGAACGATCTTCTAAAACTGCACAAGCGTGAGCTGACCCAGCACTGATATCCATTGCTTTTTGTCCAAGTTTAATCGGCTGCAAATTTTTCATTTGATCTAAACTTATACCAATTTGAGACGTATTTTCTTGACCTAGTTGTCCATAATTACCCAATCCCCAACACTTGACCGAGCCATCATCCAAAAGAGCACAAGTGAACTGACTTCCCAATGAAACTTTCTGAACTGTTCTTCCATCTCCTAAAAAGACTGCTGGTAAATTTTCTATCTCACTCGGATCATCACCTTGCTGAGCTTTTGATTCCAATCCCAATTGACCATTTCCATTCTCCCCCCAACACTTAAGCGAATGATCGCTAAATATGGCACAAGTATGAGCTGAAAATTTCCCAGCAATAATTTCCTTAATAGTGACTGAAGAATTGAAATTGATCGGGGTTAGTTGTTCCATTTGTTTTCCATAACCGTGCTGCTTAAGTGAATCGTTACCTAGATTATTATAATCATTGCCATTCATCCCCCCCCAACATTTTATTGAATCGTCATCTAAAATGGCACATCCATAATTAGCGAGAAAACTAATTTTTTTAGCTGTTTTACCTTGACCTAAATTAACTTTAACTGGTTTTTTGCTATTTATCCCAGAGTCATCTCCTAATTGTCCTTGGTCATTATTTCCCCAGCACCAAACCGTAAAATCTTCAAGTAATGCACAGGCATTATTATTACTTGCCATAATTGAATTTACTTTTTTATTATTATCAAAAGTGATGGCTGTTAAATTAGACATACTCATCGTTGTATTATTAGAACCATAATTATTAGTTGTCTCTATTCCTAAATAGGAACTATTACCCCAGCACTTAACAGAGCGGTCGTCCAATAGAGCACAACTAAAAGTGCTTCCCAGGGCGATAGCTGTAGGAAATCTACCTAACCCAAGATCAACCGTCGGCAATGATGCCATTTCACCAGGATCATCACCCATCTTAGTTGTATTATTTATTCCAAGTTGTCCACTACCATTCTCTCCCCAACATTTGAGCGTATCATTATCTAAAATGGCACAAATGTGGTTCTGTGATCCAAGTGCAATTTTTTTAGCAAATCTTCCTGCTCCTAAATTAACAACCGGAAGAGAATCCATAGCTCTTGTCAACCCACCCGCACCATAACTTGAATTGCTATCTATCCCCAACTGACCTGAACTATTATTTCCCCAACATTTGAGATCATTGTTATCTAAAATGGCACAGATAAAATTGCCACCAATAGACACCTCTTTTGCTGTCCTACCTACTCCTAATTTAACTTTACCTGAGCTGTTTGAGTCAGTACCTAATTCTCCAGAACCAGAATTACCAAAACAAGTTAATGAGTTGTCGAGAGCGGTTATATAACAAATGTTGTAAAGTCCAGAAAAAAGATTTGTCTGAGAAGACGAGTCGTATCTATTACTATAAGGAATTCTAGCCATTTCCCCTGGATCATCACTAAAATTCGCCCCATTGCCCATGATACCGTAACTTCCACCACCAAAACATTTCCAATTATTGCTATTTACTTTGATACAAGTACCATAGGTATTAAGCATCATATCTAAAATCGGTGTTTGCTCAACAAGAGGTTCATTCGGTGTAATTGAGAAAACACCACTCTCACCGTAGGTAAAAAATCCTTGGCCTTTTTCAAGTTGCACACACACTTTATATTTTCCTGCTAGCTTTAGATAAAGATCACTATATTTGGGCATATTGTCGCGATAAAAAGTTTTGGAAATTTCATCACACTTTTCTAATTCACCTGCGATATAAAAATAGGGAGTGTCAACTTCATAAGCATAAAGATTTTTAATCAAGTAATCGTTATTTCGCATTTCAAGGCGATTGATAATTTTATCACTAGCTAAATCACCTAGATCAACCGATAAAAATGTTGGATATAACACAGTGACTTCATATTTTCCTACAGGCGACCAATTTCCTGCATTATCTTTCTCTTGTATATACAATGTATGCGGACCTGCGATTAATTTTGTTTCTGATGTATAATATAATTTGGTTGTAACTGTAGAATCATTTTCTAAATCATTATGATCAACTTTAAAGCGAAAAACTCCCGCACCATCACCACTCTCACTGGAAATCCAAATCCATGTTGGTTTAGGATCTCCTACCAAACCTGCTGAAGAAACAAGTGGAGCGGGGGGCGGTGTCAAATCAACTTTAATGGTCAAGCTGCCAATCGCCGACCAATTTTCTGCATTGTCATTTTCTTGAATATAGAATGTATGATCTCCCTCTGAAAGATCCACTGTCGGAGTAAAACTTAATTCTTCTGTTCCAATAGCATCGGAATATAAATTACCATCGTCTAATTTATAGCGATATTTTCCGTTGCCCCCGCCAGCACTTTTCCAAGTCCATGTCGGACGTAAATTTCTTGTCTCTGTGATCCCAGAAAGAATTGGAGCATTTGTCGCTGTGGTATCAATGATCGTCGTAAAATGGCCGCTATCAGACCAGTTATTATTTTCATCTCGCTCTTGCACATAAAGAGTATGAATTCCTGGAGTCAAATCATTTTCTGGTGTGTAAATTTTCTCTACTATTTCCGTCGTAGAAGCGAAATCTTGCTCATCCATCATAAAACGATAAACTCCAGCTCCTTTTCCTGAGGAGGTCCATGTCCATGTTGGTCGCAATGAGTTGGTTATCAACATTCCTTTGACAATGGGAGGTGATGGTGGAATGTCGTCCGAAGCGATTGAAGGCAAAACAACCTCCGAGGGTTTAACTTCAGCAACAGGTTTTGCAGGTACTTCAATGGGAACTTGTTCCTTCACAATCATTTTAAAATTAATCGAAGTTTTCGAGAGAAACTTTATTTCGTTTTTGTTTTTATAAAATAATCCGTAACTAATTTTTTCTGCCTGATCAATATTTTTTTCTTTAAAAGATTTATCTTTACCAACGTATAAAACTTTAGTTGTTGCATCTAAATTATCATCCATTTTTAAATCATCTTTAAATGTCATGTTTTCATTGACATCGTCATTCATTTTTTTAATGAGAATAAATTGATCTTCACCCGCCAAAGGAAAACTTACCATCCAGTTTATTTCAATAGAATTTTCTGAAATACTTGCTTGAATAAAAGCATTTTGGATATTGAGTTCCGCTTCTTCTCTTTGGTTTATTTCTGGAATAGGTGAGACATCATGAACGTTCATTTTTCCCGAACGAAAACTCACTTTACTTTCACTACAGAATTGAAAGAATAAAAAAACTAAAAATAAAAATTTATTAATTTGAGTAGCCATATAAAACTTTATCGGCAGTTCGTCAAAAAACTTTAATTTAAAATTGGAAATTTCACCAAGTCCCCAACCATCTAAAATCACAAGAGTTAACCACCCAAATAAAGTTTTTACCAAATTTTTCTTAATTTCCTCCTAATTCCTCCGAATCCAGGATTGCTTTCTTTGATGGTCATGGAAAGCAAAGGAGGAGAAATGAAAAAAGTAAACATTCAAATCATTGCGTGGGTCAGTTCATTTGGATTAAGTGCTGTTATTTTTGGCGGCATCGTTTTTATGCTTATGAATACCAAATTAAATAATCATAGTGAGGTCATCGCAGATGAACCTCATGGTGAACACGGAAAAGGTAATGAGCATGGGAAAACCGAGGAGCATCACGCCGAAAAAGTGTCTCACGAACCGGCAGCAGAACATGGAGAACATCACGCTGCTAAGCCATTAGAGGAACATAATGAACATAAAGCTGTTGAACATCATGGGGAAGTAAAGCACGGAGAAGAACATGGAGATAAGCAGGAAGAAAAACATGCCGTAAAACATGCAGGCCCTCATTGGACCTATGGGGGTAAGGACGGTCCTGAGCATTGGGGAAATTTAGATGAAAAATTTTCTACATGCCTCAAAGGACATTCTCAATCACCGATTGATATTAAAAGTGTATCGCATTCCGAATCAATGCATCCCATTGAGTTTAACTATCAACCTCAAGAAGTTGCATTATTTAATAATGGCCATACCATTCAGGGAAATTATCCTGAGGGAAGTTTCATTACTTTAGATGGTCATCAATATCATCTAAAACAATTTCACGCTCACTCTCCTAGTGAACATACCATCAATGGGGTGGCTTATGATTTGGAAATGCATTTCGTTCATGCCGATGAGAATGGAAATTTAGCTGTTGTGGGAGTTCTTGCTGAAGAAGGTGGTGGTAATAAAGCATTGAAAGATATTTGGACACATTTGCCAAGAACAGCGGATGAGAAAAATCCTGGAAAAGAATTTAATCCTAATTCCTTTCTACCGAATAAAAAAGTTTATGTGACATACTCTGGTTCTTTAACGACGCCACCATGCTCTGAAGGAGTAAAATGGCTTGTTATGCAAGATTCAATTCAGATGTCACAAAAACAAATTGAAGAATTTGCATCTATATTCCACAACAACGCAAGACCGGTGCAAACACTTCATTCGAGAATACCTCTCATCAGTGAAGAGGGTGCGGCTTTAGCTCATTAATTTCTTGAGAAGGGGGGGAGAGTTTCGATTCTCTCCTCCCCCTTCTCAAACTCAACCCCCTCCTCTACGAAACGACCAAGGGTTGACACCCTTGGAACCCAAAATGTGGAAAAATTGTAGCAAAAAAATATTTTTCGTTTTAATAAATCGTCAAATGATTGCAAGTCAAAAAAACTCAATACGGAAATCTGTTAAAATGGTACAAAGGAAAACGAAATGTCTTCGGCATTAAGATTTTATGACTTTTTTATAAACTATTTTTTCAAATTATTTTTTCAAATTATTTTTCTAGGTATCTCACGATTAAGTCGCGTTACTATTTCATAGTTAATCGTATCTGCCCAAGATGCAATATCTTCGGCAGATATTACTTCATCCTGATCTTTTCCTATAAGAGTTACCAGATCACCTTCGCAAACATTTTTCAAATGACTCACATCACAGATCATCATATTCATGCAAATACGTCCTAGAATAGAGACACGTGAACCGTGAATTAAAACATAACTTTGTCTAAAAGCTGCCGCACGGGGATAACCCTCATAATAACCCACCGGTAAAACAGCTACGGTTAAATCTTTATTGGCTCGATAGCTACACCCATAACCAACAAAATCACCTTGAGTGACTTTTTTCACACGCACAACTTTTGTATACCAAGACAAAACTGGTTCCAGCGGAAGAAGCTTTTTATTTTTTTGTAAAAAAGATAATTGCGTTGATTTAGAAGGCCAAAACCCATAGAGAGAAATCCCAACACGCGAAAGATCTAAACGGGATTCATTTAAAATTAATGCGGATGCTGAAGCCGCTGCGTGAGAAATAATTTTAAATTTTTCTTTAAGAAATTTTTTCTTCGCCTCTGCAAATCTTTCTAACTGTAAGGATGCGTAAGAATAATCCAATACGTCTTCAACGTTCGCGAAATGAGTTAAAATTCCCACAACATTTTTTTTATGCGGTTTAAGTAAAGAAATAATTTTGGGTAATTCCTCTTGCGAAAATCCCATCCGCGATAATCCCGTTTCAATTTTGATATGGATACGAGGTTTATTTCTTTTTTTAAGCCAAGCTAAAAGTGGTTCTTGATTACCCATCACTAAATCAATTTTATACTTAAACGCATCATCTAAATAAGAAACATCTGCGGGTCCTACAATAAGAATATTCCCTTGGTATCCAAGTTTTCTAAGACGAATACCTTCGGATAAATAATTGACACAAAGCCACGGCAATTTTTCTTTTTTAAGAATAGAAAATACCTCATCAAAGCCATGACCATAGGCGTTGGATTTAATGACCGGCACAAAATGTTTTTTTCCTAAAAGCTTTTGAAAAGTTTTTATATTATTGAGTAATGCTTTTTTATTGATGTCAATCCAAGTGAGCATAGTTACCACTTTACACAAGTAATGAAATATCTATTTTCAACGCATTTGCAATTCTTTTAAGAACAATAAGACCAATCGGCCTTTCATTTCTTTCAATAGACCCAAGACTACCCTTGCTAATTTTTGCTTTTCTAGCCAACTCCGTAAGTGATATTTTTAATTCTTTTCTATAGATTTTAATTTTCTCCCCCACTGTTAAATTAGTTTTGTAAGGTTCTTTCCTATACACAGCTGCTGATTTTGCACGATTTAGAATATCGAGTTCAAATTTCGATGGTTTATCATCGTTATTGATCAATAAAACAAGATGGCCTTTTTTCTTAATAGTTTTTACCAAAAACTCTTGGCCAGGAATTAGATGAATTCCTGAATCCTTAAGAGCATCTTCAAAAAGTTTCCCTGCTTTTATTACACTCATTTTTATACTCCAACTTTACTTTCTAATTCTTTTATATTCGTGTGGAACAATCCTAATAACGATTATGTTTTTATTATCTTTAATTTCAAAAATAACCCGCCACTTTCTATTAAGACGAATGGAATAAAAATCTTTTAATACTCCCTTGAGCTGTTCTGTATTCCAACCACCTTTCAAATATGGACCATAACCCTGAACCAATACTACCCACTTATCAAATTTATTTTTAATATGGAGTGGAGCTTTTTTTAGTTCACGCTCAGCTTCATTAACTATAATTACAGACCAGGGCAGCATTAATATCTAATTGTACTCAAATTTGAGTTTTTTACAACATCCATATTTTATATTCCAGAAAAAACGGCTGGGATTTATTGTCTCGCAAAATAATTTTATTTTACCAAAGTGCTGTCTCTAATTTCATAGGATAAATGGTATCGTGAATGGAATCAACGCCAAGTAAAGGTTGGTCCATAAATTTTTCTTCGACATCTTTTTTACAAAAAGACATTCCTGCCTTTTCGTTTTCATTTTTTTCCAAAATCCCAACGGTCAGTTTTCCCCATTTATCTTTGGTAAAAACCGTGCCAAGTACCTCGCCACAGCCACTCATATAACCAAATGATAAATATTCTTTGCCTTGAAATTTAACTTTTTTAAATTTCGTTGGTGTTTTCATTTGAAACTCGGCGATATCTTTTTTTCCAGACAGAAATTCTTTTCCCTGACCAAAAGAGGAAACCAGCTTTATTTTTTCTCTTGTTTTTAATTCATTCAAAGTAAATACCGACTCCCTATTCGGACTCGTATTTTGACAATCATAATTTGGATTCTTTAGCAAAATCATTTCTAATCTTACTTTTAATAAATCTTTTTTATTATTAGAAATAGGTTTTAAAAAAAGTCCAAGGGGAGCTTCATTACATCTCTGAAAAAATTTAACTTCGAGCGAACCATCACTTTTAATCTTCAATGCGTTTTGCGGAAGCTCCGCAAAAGAAAATTCTAACTCATTTT
>CAZFSQ010000052.1:0-9927 GCA_964521975.1 uncultured Oligoflexales bacterium
TTTTTTAGGATATATCGGATTAAGAGAAGTCACATAGTTACTTCCAATAAATAAATTATCCGCCATTGGGCCTAGAGTTAGTTGCTCTAACTTGCCACCTTTTTTAAAAGTTTCTGAAGAGTTTAAACCAAGAACAACAATTGAAAATAAAACCACAATTAAAACCAAGGCAATAAAAGTAATGTTTTTTTCGACAATTTCTTCAAACGATGAAACATGAGTTTGCGATTCAATTTCCATTTCCTTGATACCTAAATCAGAGCTATGATCCTCTAAGGCATGTACTAGATGAGGAAAATAATTGCTAAGCAGAATAACTGCCAAAAATTGTAAAATTTTGTTTTTCATTGGGAACCGACTATATTAAATAAATTTAATAATTGCAAGGTAATTTTAATAAAAAGGTTAACTTATTAATAATATATTAAATATTTTAACTATCGGCAATTTTGATGGTTGTCATCTGGGTCATCAAGAAGTTTTACGCTTCGCCAAAACATTATCAGAAAAATCCTCCTCCAAATTAATTTGTTTAACTTTTGACCCCCATCCTTCTGTTTTTTTTCAACGTATGGAACCGCAGAAATTATTATTTACCCTCCCCCAAAGAATTCGCATTCTAAAATCTTTTGGTGTTGATACAATTTGTGTCAAAAAATTTGATGAAAACATCGCTAATATGGACTGCGGGCATTTTCTTCATCAAATTGTCATCCAAGAATTAAATTGCTCTGATTTGGTGGTTGGTGAAGATTTTTTATTTGGCAAGGACCGCCAAGGAGATAAAGAGTATTTAAAATTATTTGAAAAAAATTCCAATTTTTGTTCTCATTTAATTTCACCCAAAACAGCCAAAGATTTTTCTATTAAAAGTTCTAATATCCGAAATTTTCTTTCCGAGGGAAAAATAGAAATTGTCACCCAAATGCTTGGTCGCCCTTATTGTCTCGAAGGAAAAATTATTCATGGTCAACAGAACGGAAGGAAATTAGGCTTTCCCACTTTAAATTTATCAACGCAGCAAAATATTATTTTAAAAAAAGGAGTTTATGCAGGTTTTATTTTAAAACTCGCTCCAACAGAAAACTTTGAAAATGGAGAACGTTTAATTAAACTTTCTCCTCATGCACTCAGATCAGTTTTTAATATCGGTACGCGACCTACCTTTGATTCTACTCATGTCAGTATTGAAGGCCACATCATTGACAAAGACATCACCCATGAAATCAGTTACGATGATCCTGTTATTTTTTATTTTTCACATTTTATTCGTGATGAAAAAAAATTTAACTCTTTAGAAGAATTAAAAACGCAAATTTATTTAGATACTCAAACCGCTGGAGAAAAACTTGCAAACGGAAGCAACCCAAACTAAAAAAACTTGCCTTTATGCTGAGCATGAAAAACTTCACGCCAAAATGGTTCCTTTTTCTGGGTGGGCGATGCCTATCTCCTATCACTCTGTTATCGACGAACATACCGAAGTGAGAAATGATTGCGGCATTTTCGATGTGAGTCACATGGGAGAAATTCGTCTACAAGGAAAAAATGTTGAAGAGTTTTTAAATTACATCGTGAGCAATAACATCAAAAAAATTTCTCCGGGTCGCTCCCAATATGCCCTCCTTTTAAATCCCAATGGGGGAATTATTGATGATCTTATTTCCTATAAAATTTCTTCCGAAGAAATTTTTGTCTGTGTCAACGCTTCCAATATTGAAAAAGATTTTTCCTGGATTTCTGAGCAGGCAAAAAAATTTTCCATTACATGTAGAAATGAATCGCAAGAATGGGGGCAGATTGCTATTCAAGGACCTAACTCTTTTCAGGTGGTCAAAAAAACTTTTTCTCCAATTGAGTTCTCCTCTCTTGAAAAGCTAAAATTTACTGAGTTTTTGCAAATGGAAAACAATATATTCGGAAAAATGCTGATTGCTCGGACAGGTTATACAGGAGAAAAAGGGTTGGAAATTTATCTTTCTCAAACAAAAGCCTTTAAATTATGGCAAGCATTTTTACAGAATGGAGCGAAACCTATTGGTCTTGGGGCACGGGATTCTTTACGACTTGAGGCTTGTTATCCACTCTATGGAAATGAATTAAGCGATGACATCACACCTTTTGAATCGGGATTATCATGGGCATTGTCTTTTGATAAAGGCGATTTTATTTCTCGAAATATTTTAGAAAAACTAAAAGATGAAAAATTAAAAAGATCTACTTTTGCATTTAAGCTAGAAGAGCCTGGAGTTGCTCGTTCACACATGGATATTTATTCGGAGGATGGATTAAAATTAGGCTACGTATCGAGCGGAGGAGTATTGCCTACAGTTGGAGGTTTCGGTGGTTTGGCTATTTTAGATGTCACAAATTTGCATGACCCTCAGGAAATTTTGGGCAAGAAAATTTGGGTTGATATTCGTGGAAAAAGAAAGCTTGCAAGGATAGTAAAAAAGCCTTTATATTCAGCTAGAGTGAAAGATTAACTTGAGGAGTAAATATGGAAACACCTTCAGATTTATTTTACACAAAAGAACATGAATGGATTAAGTTTTTAAACAAAACTTCTGCCTATGTTGGAATTACTCAATATGCCGTTGAGCAACTCGGAGACATTGTTCATATTGAATTGCCAGCATTGAATGAAACCTTTACGCATGGGTCCGCATTCGGCACGGTTGAATCCACAAAAACCGTTTCTGATCTTTATATGCCGGTCAGCGGAAAAGTTCTTGAGATTAATAGCTCTATTTTAAAGTCCCCTGAAAATTTACAAGATGATCCCTATGACTCTGGTTGGCTTGTTAAAATTGAATGCGAGCAGACGAAAGATGAGCTGATGACTGCGGATGAATACGAAACTTATTTGACAGAACAAGAAGAATAATTTTAAAATAAATGTTAAGTGCCCCCTATATTCCTATAACAAAAAAAGATCAAAAAGAAATGCTCGACTCCATCGGAGTCGCTCGTATTGAAGAACTCTTACGATCCATTCCAAAACAAGTAAGGTTCCCTCGCGATTTAGATATTCAAGGACCCACGAGTGAGTTTGAAATTCAAAAAATTTTAAACCAAATAGTAAAATATAAATCATCTAACTTGCGAACAGCTTCATTTTTGGGTGGTGGCATTTATGATCATATTACACCTTCTATTTGTAACCATTTAACCCTACGCGGAGAATTTTTAACTGCCTATACACCTTATCAACCGGAAGTAAGTCAAGGTACTCTACAAGTTTTATTTGAATTTCAAACAATGATCGCTGGACTTTTCGGTATGGATATTTCTAATGCATCTCATTATGATGGAGCAACCTCATTGGCTGATGGTGTTCTCATGGCATCACGAGTTCTTAAAAATTTAAAACATATTGTTTTTACCTCTCATGTTCATCCTGATTATGTAGCAACAGTAAAAACCTATACCAATAACTTTTCTCTCGATTATCATTTTATTTCTGAAAATAAAATTTCAGGTTCTACCGATTTAGATGCTCTTGAAAAATTACTGTCTAAACTCAACCACCAAGAGACTATTGTTATTTCGCAATCCCCTAATTATCTTGGTGTGGTTGAAAATTTAAAACATCTCTCTCAGTCGATTAAATCTAAAAATATTTTCTGGCTTGTCAATGTTGCAGAGCCACTCTCTCTCACAGTTTTTAATCCTCCTGGTCATTATCAAGCAGATGTAGTTACGGGAGAAGGTCAATCTTTTGGTATACCGCCTTCTTTTGGGGGGCCGCTTCTAGGATTATTCACGACAAAAGAAAACTATTTAAGGCAGATGCCTGGTCGCGTTTGTGGAAAAACTGTGGATAAATTGGGGAGAGAATCTTTTACTCTTACACTTAGCACCCGCGAACAACATATCCGTCGCCAAAAGGCGACTTCTAACATTTGCACCAATCAAAACCTCTGTGTTGTTTTCGCTAGTATTTATATTGCAACACTTGGTCGTCACGGTTTACATCACTTAGCTCTCGACAATATGAACCGTTCACAATTATTACAAGATAAATTAAAAACTTTTCAAAAAATAAAACTCGCTTACACGAATCCAACGTTTAACGAATTTACATTAGAATTAAAAACTTCTGCTGAAGAGTTCTGTCAAAAAATGTGGGAAAAATTTTCCATTATTCCAGGTATTCCTCTTCAGCATTTAGGTGCAAGTTTTGAAAATAAATTACTCGTTTGTGTTACAGAGACAAAAGACAAACAGGCCATTGAAAATTGGATTCATGGGGCACAACAAATTTTAGGATGAAAATTATGAGTGTTATTACTCAATCAACTACCCAAAACATTATCCCTGAAGAACCCCTCATTTTTGAACGCTCCCAAGATGATAAACGTGGTTACTTAGTCACCAATGATCATAAGAGTTTTTCTTCGTCGAATATTTTGCAGAAATTTTCTAAAGAATCTCTACGTAATGAAAATGATTTGAAATTTTTGCCTCAACTTTCTGAACCCGAAGTTATCAGACATTATACTCGTCTCTCACTTAAAAATTATCAAATTGATCTTGGAATTTATCCACTTGGTTCTTGCACCATGAAATACAACCCAAGAATTAATGAAGATCTTGCTCGCCAAGGGGATGTTGCTCACCTTCATCCGATGACCCCAGGAAGACTATCTCAGGGGCATCTTCAGATTATGTGGGAATTGGAAAAATTTTTAGGAGAGATCACAGGTCTCCCTGCTGTATCACTCCAACCTGCTGCCGGTGCTCAGGGTGAATTTACCGCTATTAAAGTTGCTCAAGCTTATTTTCATTCTAAAAACTTAAAAAACAAAACAAAAATTATCACAACGGATTCTGCTCACGGGACCAACCCAGCAACAGCTGCACTTTGCGGATATGAAGTTATTGAAATTCCAACTTCTTCTCAAGGAGTCGTTACAAAATCCGAGCTAGAAAAAGTTTTAACCGATGAAGTTGCTGTGCTCATGGTTACTAATCCCAATACACTCGGTAAATTTGAAAAAGATATTTTTGAAATCTCTGAGATGGTTCACGCTAAGGGTGGTCTTGTTTATTGTGATGGAGCGAATCTAAACGCCATCATGGGTATCACACGACCAGGAGATTTTGGTGCGGATATTATGCATATCAATTTGCACAAAACATTCTCTACTCCACACGGCGGTGGGGGGCCTGGCTCAGGGCCTATTTGTTGCCGTGAATTTTTGCGTTCTTTTTTACCAATTCCTCAGATTAAAAAAAATGGTTCGGAATTTTTCTTAGACCATTCAGAAAAACTATCTATTGGTAAAGTTAAATCTTTTTATGGCAATTTTGGAATGTTCATTCGAGCATGGACTTATATTTTATCGCATGGAGGAAAGGGGCTAAAAGAAATTTCTGAGAATGCCATATTAAATGCTAATTATATAAAATCAAAACTGGTTGATCTTTTTCCAGAACCATTTCCTGGTGATGTCTTACACGAGGTAGTTTTATCTGATAAAAAAATAAAATCTCTCGGCCTTTCTACTTCCGATATTGCCAAGGCATTATTAGATTATGGAATTCATCCTCCCACCGTCCATTTTCCTCTCATTGCCAAAGGGGCTTTGATGGTTGAACCCACAGAGTCGGAAGGAAAAGATGAGCTAGATCGTTTTATCAATGCAATGCGAGACATTTATGCTCGCACGGAGTCGGGTGAGCTAAAACCAGAGACTTCTCCTTTGCGAACTCCACGGCAAAAAATTGATGAAACAACTGCGGCACGCCATCCCATATTGAAATGGGAAAATTTGTCACCGAAATAATTTTGAACTTAGATAATTTCAAAAAAAAAATTGAAGACGAAGGATTTATTTTTCTCGGTTCTATCGCTCCTGATATTGATTTAAAATTTCAAAACTATGAAAAATGGATTAACGACCAATTTCACGCATCTATGAATTATCTCGCAATAAAAAAAAATGAGCGGCAAAGCTTAAAAAATATTTTTCCTGAAGTAAAAACCATTCTCGTTATTGCACTTCCTTATTCCCAGAACGACCCACTACCTAAGAATGATAAAAAATCATGGCCGCGAATTGCTCAATATGCGAGGCTCTACGATTATCATAAAATCTTTAAAAAAAAATGTACTTCTATGATGAGTACATTAGATATTCCCAATTTAAAATATCGCATTGTTACTGATTCCATCCCTCTTATCGAACGCTCTTTAGCTATGAATACCAAGCAGGGTTTTATTGGTAAAAATACTTGTTACATCCATCCACAATTTGGCAGTTTTTTACTTCTTGGAGAAATTTTTTTAAATATTGAATTATCTAAAGATCATCCTCAAAAAACAAAAGGCTGCGGCACATGTCAACGGTGTCAAGTTCATTGCCCTACAGGGGCTTTAACCTCGGACAATCGAATTGATGCCAGAAAATGTATCTCATATTGGACTATTGAGCATCGAGGTACAATTCCTTATGAATTTTGGTCTCATCTTAAAGAATATTTTTTTGGTTGTGATATTTGTCAAATCGTCTGCCCCTATAATCGTGAAAAAAGCAATTCTCCTCCACAGAAATTAATTAAGTTGCAAAAAACTCCACCCCTTTTTGAAATCGCTCTGATGGATCAAGCCTATTATGAAAAAGTTTTTGGAGGTTCGCCACTAACAAGGGCTAAGAAAGAAGGTTTGCAAAGAAACGCTCTGATATCTATGTTTGTTTTAAATGATGAAAAATTAAAAGACGTTATTTTTAATCTCAAAAAAAACACAACAACTCATGAAGTTGTTCTGAAGACACTAAAACAAATTGAATTTATTTCTTCCAAAAACTAAAAGAACATATTTGTTTTAGTATATCTAAAATGTGATGTTGATTTTTACTTG
Organism: uncultured Oligoflexales bacterium; assembly: GCA_964521975.1. Taxonomy (GTDB): domain Bacteria; phylum Bdellovibrionota_B; class Oligoflexia; order Oligoflexales; family CAZFSQ01; genus CAZFSQ01. The sequence goes on from CAZFSQ010000052.1 coordinate 6,869, forward strand.
ACCATTTTGACTTCTTTGCCGAATCTAAAAAATCAACTCCAACAATATCGTTCATAAAGTAACCATTACTCAAAACAATTTTTGCTGTCGCATCGCTAGCAATCGCTCTCATCGGAATATCATATTTTAAAGAACCATCGTCTACAGAAAAATTTCTAATTAAATACCAATCTATTGTTAAATGCCTCTTAAATAAAAGAACATGACCCATATTTTTCTCACTAAAATCTAAACCTACATAAGCCACAACATGCTTTTCTTGTTCTCTATCTCTAAGTAGATCTCCAGATTTCATCAACCGAATTATTTTTTGAATCAAAATTTCAGTACATTCCATCACGCGACTGTAGCCATAGGTATAAGACTCAAAATCATCTCCTCTTATCCCATCCATTGAAAAATTCATTTTATCCTCAAAATAGCGATTCACTCCTTTTGAAATGTCGTCTGCCATCATAAAATCAAGAGAACGAATTTGACCAAAAATTCTATCAACTTCTTTTCCGGCCTCTTCAAATCCCTCGCGGGCTTCCTTTCTTTTTTGCTGCGAATCAATCACCTTAATGAAGGCTCGTCTGGAATTTAAAACTCCTTCATAATTTCTTTCTAAATTTTCTTTAGCTAAATAGAGTTGATCGAGCATATCTCGCATAAATTCAAGCAACGCAAAATCTAATGCTTCAGAAAAAATAACCCTCATATCATCTTGATGAGTTTTTCCACCTTCAAGCACACGTACTCCAATCAAATCTCCAAATTCTTGCCAGTTGATAGCATTCCTAAACGCATCAATTGTTTCGGGATCAGGATTAGCCAAGGCTAAATTTTGCAACAAAATAAAAAATAAAAGATTTTTTTTCATAGAAATTTCCCAATTATGATTATAAAAATGCTGACGGATTATACTGATTTAAGTTAGAGAGTCAAATGATTTTAAAAGGGTTACCATCTTGTCGTATAGAGCATCCCAAGACTTCCACGATTTTTACCAAAAACATGAACATTATCATCTATTTTTTCTGATACTTTTTCAAATTTTTGATCCCCCACTAAACTATTTAATAAACTGATGTGCCCAGGAATAACACTGACTGATAACAAAATCAGAGTAGATAAATAAATTCTTGGAAATTTTCTCTGCCAATGAGAATAGAAAAAATCTCCAAAATAAAAAATTGTCGCGGTTGGAATTGTAATAAAAGGAGCAAAATACATTTTTATAATATCTAAATCATCGCTAATCCATGCAATACCATAGATTCCAAAAAAAATAAAAACAAAAAAAATTCTTTGAAATATTTTTCTTAAATATGGATCATGAAGTTCTTGCATAATTTAAGATTAACCCTTATGAATTTTGATTTTAGATTTTGCCCTTGTTTCTGAAAGCCAGCGATCTGTTTGTTTCGCCATTTCAGAGTTTTTTAATTCCGCCTCTAAATTATCTTTTTGCTCTTGAAAAATTTTACTCTTAGATAGAGACTTATCTTGCAAATAAAAAATATGAATCCCCATCTGGGTTTTAATAGGCTGTGAAAACTGAGCAACTTCCAGTTTTTCAATTCCTTCACGAATGTCTTTTGACAACTGATTCATTGTCACTCCCTTAATCTCAGAATCACTACCTTGCACATCAGAAAAAAGTTTAATTGCTTCGTCAAAAGATAACCCTCCATTTAATTTTTGAATAATTGTTTGGGCTAACTTCATTTTTGATTCCAGCATACTGTCATCAGTAGTAGAGCTTTTAACTTGCAAAACAATTTGTTTCAAAAATATTTCAATATAATCTTGGGATGCTGCTGCTTTTCTTAAAAAATAATTTTCTACATCTTTATCCGTAACTTTAACTAGAGGAGAAATAACCCGCCCCTGAAATCTTCTAAGAATCATCTGATTTTTGAAATCATTTTTATATTCTTCATAGGATTTATTTTGGCCAGATAGAAAATCAAGTAACTGTGTTTTAGCAACACCTTTTCTTTTTAAAAAACTTTGTATCTCAGATTCTACATCTGGGTCATCTACCTCAACCGATAGACGTTCGGCTTCTTGCAAAATCAATGCAAAATTAATTTCATCCTGCAATGCTTTTTCAATAGGTTGGTCCTCTTGTTTCGAGGGAAATTCAGAAACGACAACTAAAGGACCATCATCAACTTTTTTCTTCACATCGCTAAAAAGAATTGCCTCACCATTGACCTCAGCAATAATTCGATCTAATAAAATATCTCCACTTTTATTTTCAAGATTATTTTCTTCTGCAAAAATTAAGTGACTAAAAAGTAATAAACTCACGAGCAGATTACTCATTATAAAGCCGTCCCTGGAGCATTGACGGGGACCATGTTCATTGCATGTTCTATCCACTTTTTATAAACCTCGCTTCTTTGATTTTTAATTAATATCGATCGAATATTTTCTCTAGCCTCATCAAAGTTCAAATTTTTTTTAGATATTTTGTCTTCAATCATTACAATATGAAATCCGTAGCTCGATTTTAAAATATTACTAATTTCGCCTTTATGCATATAAAAAGCCACCTCAAAAACCTGAGGCAATTCCCCTTTCGCAAATGGTTCCAATAGACCTCCATTTTCTGATTCAGGAGAAATGGAATATTCTTTTGCTTTCTCCGAAAAATTACTCCTCGTGACTTCATAGCGAACTTTTTTGGCCAAATGTTCATCCGGCAAAACAATTTGTCGCAAAATTATTTTTTCCGGCTGTTTAAATTCTTGGGTATGCGTTTTATAATAATCCATCAAATCATTTTCATCTATATGGATCGTTGGATAAATTTTCTCATTTAAATATTGAGTAACTAAACTGCGTTCACATAACCTTTCTCTAAGCTTTTCTTGTAATTTAGTATCTTTGGCAAAATAGAGATTATCTTTTACAGAGTCTTGAAATTCTTCATTGCATTGTTTCAATCGGTTCGGATTTTTGATCTCAAAATCCTTGTCCTTTTCTGCAACTTTCATCAATAATTTTCTCTCAACAATTGAAGCTAAAATTCTTTGTTTGAGTGGATTTAATTCCTTTTCATATTTTGA
>CAZFSQ010000053.1:0-9755 GCA_964521975.1 uncultured Oligoflexales bacterium
CCTTGCAGGACTACCACCTCAAAGTAGCGCGTCTACCAATTCCGCCACGTCCGCAAGACCAAGACATGGTACAACCACGTCATAGTACCATTTTACAGGGGAAACGTCTAGGCTCTGCGCCGAGATTTTTTGCCAATTCCACCCTGAAAGAGTTAGAGCGTCACAAACAATTCTTGCCACACTATAGGTCACTAAAGTTGAGTTTGGATGAGCGATATTTTTTAATTTCATAAACCAATCTTTTGTCCATAGTTTGGGATTATTTTTAGGAGAAAACGGATCATGAAAAAAATAATCAAATTTTTGATGTAACGTCAGAATGGATAATTCTGCATCCCCCTCCAAAATTGTCCACAGAATCTGAAAATTAGAATTTTCTGGATGAGTAAAAATATTTTTCCGAGCATCTAAATTATTTTTTTGCAGTACATAGTCAATCATGTGTGGGTTTTGTTCCAGACTCACTAATTCAATATTACATGTGACATTTTTTATTTTTTGCCATGTTTGGATAAGAGAGAGTGCGTTATAACCAAGTCCTAGACCAATATCGAGAATTTTTATATTTTCATGTGGATGGATATTTTCTAAAAGTCTTTTTTCTAGTCCAGAACTTTTAATATAAAGTTCATTTGCCTCTAATCTTGCCCCACTTTTTCCGTGATAATATTCCCCAAGATCGGGATGAATAAGCGTTTCACTGCCATCCATTGTTTTAAATACTTCATGCTCTTCAATACGTCTCATTCATCAAGAACAATAAAGTTTACGGCTTGCCTTTTCAAGTTGAAACGCTTAGAATTTATTTTCTAATATATTCGGGGTGTAGCGCAGTTGGTAGCGTACGTGCTTTGGGAGCATGTGGTCGGAGGTTCGAGTCCTCTCACCCCGATTTTTATTTAGTAAAAAAAATCTCACGCCACTTTTTTATCTCGGATAATTTGCTCTCGTAGATTTTCGATAGATTTAATAAAACATTTTTTTTCATTCCAAGAATAAGTATAAAAAATTTTCAAGTAGTAATTAAATTCTTTACATTGGTGGGGAGACCAGCGATCACCTTTTTCTTTGATCATAAAATAAATTAATTTGGCAGCTAAGTTATTCACCAAAGAATATTTCTCATGTTCATTTTTTTGGTAGATCAAAGATTGATCAAAGAGTTTTCTAGCCAAAGGAACCGCGTGGGAATTATTTTCATTTTGATGAAATAAAATTTTACTGGCTAAAAAAAATTTATCTAACTCGCCTTGCAATTCCATTTCAATCGTGGAGATATTTTGTTTTTGTGACAATCGCTCTAAAAAAAAGACGAAATGACTAATTTCCTCGGATAAAACTAAAAAAGCATTAAGATTCTGATCGGATAATTTTTGGATAGGTGAAGCTTCTATAAAATTTTTATAAATTTCAGGATGAAATTCTAGTCTGACATGGGTTTCGTCGGATGATTTTTCCCAAATTAAAAACTGTCCCAGCCGATTATTTTCAGAGGGCTCATTTTTTATAGAAATAAAATCTAAAATTTCTATTGAATGTTTAACCGCATAGAGTGAGGAAAGTTCCTTATGAACCCAATTCACGGTTTCAATAAAAAATGGGTTCAACATTTGGGTCATGGTTAATCCGATTTTAGTTTTGTAGCGATGGGAATAATTCCATGCCGGGTTAAGTTTTGTCGCAGCCTCTCAGACCCCGTTCTTAGCCAACGTTCATAGAGAGCTAAAATATCTTGATCTTTTTTATGAGCGGCCTCACTTTCTGATACCTCGGCAATGACATCGACCAATTGATTAAATTCACGAGAGAGAGTTTCATAAATTTGTGTGAAGTGAGCATCTTGATGCTTATTTCGCATAAGATGAGACACGCTTGAATAGGCGGATGATCCCATCGAAATATAATAATCCACATCAAAAGTTTTACGGTTGAAATAATCTTGAAAAAAACCCGCAAAATATAAACTGAGATCGCCGAGTCGTTTAAAAATTTTTACTTTCTGATGTGAAGGAGCCTCTGTTGCTTTTTTTAAAATAATTGCTAGAGGTGTTTCCAGAATATTAAATTCAAAATGAGTTTGAATTTTATTATTGGGGTCGATAAATTCACAAAGTAAATTGACAAGATAAAACGAGACATCATCTTCTAACGCAAGCTTTTGGTTTTTGACCGCTTGTTTAATTTTCTCGTTAAAAAATTCTTCGGGTCGCTGGTTCCATTTCGATTGCTTGAGAGCAACCATTTGTCACCTCGCATGTCTATTTCATTTTAACACACATCACAAATAGCTATGGATTCCTCTTCGGCAGGACACTAAATTTTCTTTAAGAAATTTACTCAAGTTTATCCAAAATCATCCGAGTAGTTGATTATTAGTAAAGTAATTTCTGGAGGAGATTCGCATGAATAACCATTTAATATTATTGGTAATTTATTTAATTGTGGGGGGGGGTGTAATCCTCACTAGCTGTACTGAATCCAAAGATCAAACAGCTCGTAATAAAGTAGCTGCCACAGTTTCCCCAACAACAGAAAAAGTAGAAACAGTAAATAATTCCACTAGCGAAGAAAATAGCACAATTATTTTAAATGGAGAAAAATCAGAGGAAGTTACATCTAGTAACTCTGAATTAGGTGTGTCCATTTATGCTCCATCGGGAATGATTAGAAATAGTTTATCTCCAAAATTAAAAATTGATGCTCTGCGTGATGCATTTCCAGCTGATTTACCCGGTAAAGCAATTTTACTCGATACAGGAAAAAGTGTTGAGGTTTCTGATAATGACAATCAAGTAATTTCTTCTAATACGTTCAGCGAAAACTTTACAGTGAAAGCAGAAATTCCAAAATCATCACTCACAGGAGATGAAAATATTTCTGTGTTAGTGCGAAGTTTTAATTTGGATAATGAACCTGTGGTGCAAGTATTACCTCCCGCATCTATCAATATCAATCCATTTAATACGGATACGATGGAAGTATCGTTTAAGGCATTCGGTAAAGTTGATTTTCAGATTATAGATTTGAAAGAAAATAATTTATTTGCTCCTGAAGTTTTTATTCCCACCCCACCCGAAGCGAATAACATTAAGTGTCTGGGAAGTTCTCCCTACTCAGGAGATATTTTATGGGGACTACCCGGAGGATCGGTGGCGGCATTTTCTGTAATTCATAGTACAAGTCAGACAGAAATTGAAAATGCAACGAATTGTGAAATTAATAATTCCCCATCAGATATTCCAGCAACGGCAACATCGTTTCGTATTGATAGTTTGACGCCGAATACAGATTATTATGTTCGCGTGTGTACCAAAAATCAAAGACGCCCTGTTTCAGATATTTCTCCAGGAACAATTTGTACATTTAAAACACCGATTCCGGGACTTCCGATTTTGCATACGGTGTATGAAAAATCTAGCAAAGTTTATTATGGCTTGAAAACGGCTGAAACAGATTGGAATGTTGAGCAGATAGCGACAGGTATGTATTCAGCTTTTGAATTAGATAAGAAAAATGTTCCTTCTATTGTATTTACTACTTATGATGGAAGCGAGGCTAAATTTACTAATAAAAAAAATGGAACATGGAATTTTGATTCATTTCGTGTGGATGAGTTATCAGCATATAATAGTAATTTTTCTGTGGCATTTACCGCTTCAGATGAGTTGTATGTAGCAGGAAAGTTGAAGGGTAATTATTTTATTGCTAATAAACCATCTAGTACATGGAACATACAAACAACTCCTCCTTATCATCCCTTTTATGATCATGGATTAAATATTGATAGTGATGGAAAATTTTTGGCAATAGGGTACGAAAATTATCAAAAGTTAATCTTTTATGAAAAAAATGGAAATTCTGACTGGACGGAATCAGCAATTAGTATTTCTTCTGATTGTCAGAGTGGAGTCAGTTCTGTTGGGGGTGCTATTACAACGATTGATCAAGATGGTAATTTGCATGGAGTTTATACTTGTCAAAGAACATCGAATAAAATTGGCCTTTATTATTTTTCTAAGAAAGATATAGCTCAACACACTTTAGTTAATGAATATGCTTTTAATAATTTTTCTCAGTGTAGATATTTTATCAATGACTATGTGATTGCTACTGATATCATGGTAGACAAAGAAAAAAACATTCATATTGCATATGTTGATGGTGAGTCGATAGATACTAAGAGTGGATCAGTTCCTAGAAATTGCAAACTGATCTTCCTTAATGGAAAAATTAATTATGCAACAAAAGGTGAAAACGACTCTTCTTTTATAACCACAACTGTTTTAGAAAAAGAAGATTATTTTAAATCAGTAAACCTGATTGTAGATTTGAATCATAAACTTCATCTTATTTACAACTCTCGCAAATCAAATAATGAATTAATTGAGTATTTAAATTATGCCACCAATGTGAATGGGTCTTGGGAAACAGAAGCTTTTGATCAGGTGGCTATTGGTCCGTATAACCTCGATAAAAATTATCACGAAGGTTTTCTTCTGCGTGGCTTATTGATTAACGATTATCGCAAGCACAGTCCATACTAATTTATGTTCCATTTTTCTTTTAAATATTTTTCGACTCTTAATTGTGTCTCAAGTAAGACGGGAGTTAATTTAAAAACGTCTTGATAAAGATGAATCAATGTCTCTTCCTGATATTCATGAGCGATTTGAATTCTTAGTTCGCGAATATCTATAAATTGCTGTTCATCCGCGATAAGATCACGTTTTGCGGCTCGATGAATCGAATCAATAATAGACCCCGGTGTTTCAAGTTCAATTCGCTCAATCAAACGAAAAATCTTTTGAATTAAAATATCTGAATGCCGACTAAAACGGGACGCTAGATTTTCAAGGTTATCTCTGTCATCCTCAGAAAGATTTTTTTTTGAAAAATTAATTTCTTTACATTTTATTAAAGACTTCTGTAACCATACACCAACTTTGGCACTTTGAACTAGGAAGGAAAGAGTTAAAAGTTTATTTTCAGATGATAATTGCATAATTATGAAAGACACATAAAAATTTTCTACTAAGATTTCTTCTCTAACTGAATATATTCTTCGATATAAAGCCATCCAGAATAAAGCGAAATCCCTAGAGCAAGCCACATACTAATCATTCCGACGGGACGAAAAGGTAAATCAAACATCGGACGATTGATAAATAAACAAAAAATGAATGTATCCTGCATCACAGTTTTTACTTTACCAAAAAAACTGACTTCAATATCTTTTCCTCTTTTGAGAGCCATCAAGCGAATAGCAGAAACCAAAAGTTCGCGGCAAATAAATAAAACTCCCACCCAATCATACATGACTCCTCTCGCAGAGAGTAAAATGATGGAACTAACCACGAGCATTTTATCAGCGATGGGATCAATCAATGCTCCAATGCGGGACTGCATGTCATATTTACGTGCGAAATAGCCGTCTAAAAAATCGGTGATGGCGGCACTGAGAAAAATAAATCCACAAAGAGTATCTAAAAACTCAAATTCAAATTGATAAAAAATGAGTAAAAGTGGGATGGCCCCAACCCGCAATAACGTTAGTTGATTGGGTAACTGATTCAACCAATGATTAAATTGTTTTGGATTAATCGGCATAATTTAATTGTATAGTTTTCTTTCACTCGTTTCCATGTTAAAAATTTAATTGTAGAAAGATCCCCAGGCATTCGCACCTACGGTTGCTCATTGGGGATGAGCTAGAGGTTGTTGTTTTATTTTTAAACTTTTAAATATGAAGGAGAAATATCAATGGGAGTATTAGTAGGAAAGCAAGCACCGGACTTTTCGGCCGATGCAGTGGTGAATGGTGATTTTAAGCAAGTTAAACTGAGTGACTACCGGGGAAAATATGTCGTCATGTTTTTTTATCCACTCGATTTTACTTTTGTCTGTCCAACAGAGTTACACGCATTTCAAGAAAAATTAGAACACTTTAAAAAAATGAATACTGAAGTTATTGGTGTGAGTGTCGATAGTAAATTTTCTCACTTTGCATGGGTTAATACCGCAAAAGAAGAAGGTGGGATTAAAGGTGTGACTTATCCTCTCGTTTCAGATATCAATAAAACAATTGCTCGCGATTATGACGTTCTCATTCCTGATGCAGGAATTGCATTGAGAGGAACTTTTTTAATTGATAAAAATGGAATTGTAAAACACCAAACCGTTAATGATCTTCCTCTTGGAAGAAATGTGGATGAAATGATCCGCTTAGTTGAAGCTCAACAATTTGTTGAAGAACATGGTGAAGTTTGTCCTGCTAATTGGAAAAAGGGTTCAAAAACCATGAAGCCTAATCAACAAGGCTTAAAAACATTTTTTAAATCATAAAAAGTTTACTCATGAGTGTATTAAAACAAAATTTTTCAAAACCTTTTTATAAGTGGCTTTATATTCTGTCGCTAATTGGTTTTTTGGTTTCGCTTTATTCAACGTACCACCATTTGGAAGTTACGCTCACGGGAACAACGGATGCTTTCTGTAATATCAATGAAACATTAAGTTGCGATGAAATAGCTAAAAGCCCTTATAGCGAACCATTAGGTGTCCCTATGGGAGTATGGGGGCTTGGTTTTTTTCTAGCGATAATTTTTTGTCTTTATGTTGCTAATTCAGATCATCCTAAAGCTCGTGACCACCTATCGGTTATTCCTTTAATAATTATTACAGGCAGTCTTTCATCTATTGCTTTAGCTTTACTATCGGCCATTAAAATCAAAGTTTTTTGCCCAACCTGTATTTTTATTTATCTTGTTAATTTTTCAATGTTGGGTGTTTTTTGGAAGTCGAGAGTGGATTTTTCTAAACCTAAATGGGATAAAAATTTTTGGTCCTCATTTTTTAATTCTGCTCTTGTGGTTATTTTTACAGTAGCGATTTTTCAATTTATTAAACCCTATCTAGCTCCTCATCCATCGACGTTGCCAGATTTTAAAATGGATTTTCCTCAGAAGATGACTCCGAAAAACCCTGAAGAAATGAAACCCCAAATGCAAGCAATCGAAATTGATAAATCTCCCTATTCTGGTTTAGGTGAAGATTATCGTAAGGGGAGCGATCAGGCGAAGGTTACTGTGGTAGAGTTTGCAGACTTTCAGTGCCCAGCTTGCAGTTATCTCGCAGAAATTTTAAAAAAACTCGAAGACTATTATGGTAACAAGGTTTTGTTTGTTTTTAAGAATTTTCCTCTCGATCCTGGTTGTAATAAAACAGTGACGAATAAAATTCATGAACATGCTTGCACGATTGCTGTTCTCGCACGCTGTGCTGGGCAGTATGGAAAGTTTTGGTCTTATCATGATTTGGCATTTTCTAATCAACAAAATGCGAGCGGAGAAAACGCCGAAAATTGGGGCAAACAAATTGGTTTAACGGTGGATCAAATTCAAGCATGTAAAAAATCAGGCGACCTCGTTGCAAAAATTAAAGCCGATGCTGAACAGGCAGAAAAACTTGGAATTGAAGGAACCCCTACGCTTTTTATCAACGGTCAAAAATATTTTGGTAATAAATCTTTTGATGAAATAAAGATCGTGATCGACAGTTATTTGAATCAATGAAAATTTTAGAATTTGAACATGAATATGCTAAAAAATTCATGCTGCAAAGATTTTTGCCGGGTTCGCGAATTTTTACAGAGGAAGATATTTTGGCGTGGCGTGGAGATTGGCAGAAAGAACTTAAAGGATGGCATAGTCCCTATAAATTAATTTTGGATTTAAGAGACGTAGAAATTTCTTCTGAAGAAAAAATTCAAAAAGCGATTGAAAGAAATTTTAAATTTTTCCAGGGTTTTTTTTTAAAAAATTTCTCTGCTTTTTCGGAGCAAGAGAAAACTTGGCCATTTGAGTTGTTTAGTTCATTTCAAAAGGCTGCCGAAAAATTAGATCTACGTTTGGAAGGCGTCGGCAAAAGAGAACCCACTGATTTTCGTTCGGTCATTCAAATCCAAAACCATTTTAATCAACATGCGATGGAAGTAAACTTTGTTGTTCCTGTTACTCTTAAAACGAAAGAGGAATTACAAATTTTGAAAAGTAAAATCATGAATCAATTAACCCAGTGGCACACTCCTTGGAATTTGATCATTGATTGTGGCAATTTTTCTGTGGACTCTCTTCTAACAGCTGAGTTTTCAAAGGCTCTGCAATTTTTTAAAGCTCTTCATTTGAAAGAAATTGTAGGTTATGGGGGAACACACGAGGAAAGTTCCTTTTCGTTTCCTTGGTTTCGTTTTCGGCATAAAGCTGTGGCTAAACTTGAAGGAGAAGGTAAAATTGCTGGGGATGCGGCTCTTTGCCAAAGTAATGATCGAGGTAAAGCTCCAAAGTAAATCCTAGACGATTTTTTAAAAATACGATTAAATTATCTTTTACTTTTTAAATGAAGGAGAGCTTTTTGTGTTAACTGTTGAAGTCATTTCATTAAATGAATCCATTGTCTTAAGGGCGAGAGCCTCGGAGCTTTTAATTCTTCCTCATCATGTTAAAGAATTAAAATTACTTAAAACCGCAAAAGATTTCAGTGAATATTTCCTAGAAAAAGCACTCTTAAATCGTTCAGCTCGCAAATTATTTTTTGCATGGTTAAGAAAAGATAACGCTCTTTGGAAAAAAGTTTATAAGACAATCCAAGAGGCAGAAATTAGTGTTGAAGAAAAAAAAGAAGAAGAGCCAGCAAAAGAAAAAGTGCAAGATAAAAAAACTATTGTTGAAGAAAAACCAAAAAAAGAAAAGGCAGCTCCTAAAAAAGAAAAAAAAGACGTGAAAGAGAAAAAAATACCCGTAAAAAAAGTTGAAAAACCAAAAAAAGAAAAGGCAGCCCCTAAAAAAGAAAAAAAAGACGTGAAAAAGAAAGCCGCTGCACCTGCAAAAAAGAAAAAATAATTTATTTTAGAGTGATGGAGAAAAACTTTTATGATCAAGAAATATCTTGTTTGTGGAAAACAGGTTTTTCTTACCTCTAAAAAATTTGTGGATTCGCTTACCGATTCAAACACTATTATCGAAGTTATAATGCCTATTACTAGATATTGGGAAATAAAAGATCTGATTTCTAAAGTGGAATTCATCATGGCTCAAAGCGAAGACCAGAGTGAGATTACAGATCTTTATAAAAAAATTTTTCAGAAGGCTGCCCCCTATGGCGTGATGGAAAAAGATCGGCAGTGGCTTTATGCTAAAGGAAAAGGGATTATAAATCCGAATATTGATGAAAAACCTACTACTAAAAAGTAATCGTGCTCTTTTTCTCGATCGTGATGGTGTGATTAATGTTGATGTAGGATATTTGTCAGATCCTTCCCAAATCAAAATAAATCCAAAAGTTTCTGAACTCATTGCTCAGGCTAAAAAAAATAGTATAAAAGTGTTTGTTATCTCCAATCAATCAGGGGTGGCACGTAATTATTTTTCAGAAGAGACGGTAAAAAAAATTAATCAAGAAATTGAAAGAATAATTATTGAAGAAAATCCCCAAGCCAAGATAGATCAGTTTTATTTTTGCCCACATCTTGTGGGTTGTTACTGTAGAAAACCTGGAACAGCAATGATAGATCAAGCAATTTTTGATTGGAACATTGATACGCAAAAAAGTTTTTTGATTGGGGATAAATTTTCAGATATTGAATGCGGTTTTCGTTCTCAAATTGGAACGTTGATTCAAGTATTACATGACCCGAAAGAAAGAAACGAGTTAGCACATCATTTTATCAAAGACGTTTCCGAAGCATTAAAATGGATCTG
>CAZFSQ010000054.1:0-9712 GCA_964521975.1 uncultured Oligoflexales bacterium
TATTTTATCTCTTTTTAGTGAGGGTGTTGCCAATGATCTACTCATTATCTTGGAAGCTTACGGAAAAATTTATTTCCCCACATTTTTTCAATATACCGGAAAAGACTTTCCAGGTAGTGAACTGCTCGAACCTGAATATAAAAAATTGGATGAAAAAAATATTTTATTTTCGCTTTGGCCGCCGATTCGTTGGGGATCAAATGAAACCAATCAAAACTTGGATTCATTTCCAGGTTCACCTAGTCTAATAAATCTACTTGGTACAGATGATCGCGGTCGCGATTTGCTCACCCGACTTTTATATGGTTTCCGAGTATCATTTTTATTTGGTCTTGCTAATTTATTACTCGCAATTTTTTTTGCTCTTTTAATTGGCGGGGTTCAAGGTTTTTTCGGCGGTCGTGTTGATTTGATCGGTCAACGATTCATAGAAATATGGAATTCACTTCCTTACATTTATATTTTGATTTTAATTGTTAATATTTTTGAACCTTCCGTCTCCATTTTAATTTTAGTGAATGCCATTTTTATTTGGATTCCTCTTTCCTATTATGTGCGGGCGGAGTTTTTAAAAATTCGTAAATTTGATTTTGTTACGGCAGCTAGAGCACTCGGTGGCAGAACATGGCATCTTATTTTTAAACATGTTCTCCCCAACTCATTGTCACCTGTGGTCACTTTTGCTCCGTTTATTTTAAGTCTTTCGATTTATAATTTAGCGGTGCTTGATTATTTAGGTCTTGGTGTTCCCCCTCCCACAGCAAGCATTGGTGAACTTTTGCGGCAAGGGAAAACCCACTTTGTTACATCCTGGTGGTTAGCAGTTTATCCGTTTGTTGTCCTGGTCGGCATGATGATCTCGCTTAATTTTATTGGCGAAGGCATACGAGAGGTTTGGGACCCGAAGAAGAATTAAGCTGCTTCTAATTTCACAAAAAAATTGTTACTGAGGCCAGTCACTTATCATAATTTACTTTAATATCAGATAGAAAAATAATAGAATCAATCTCTAATACTAAGGTATGGGTACTTCATATGAAAAAACGAAATAAAATTTTAGAATTTAATGTCCTAATCGAAAAAGATCGTCAAGGTTATCTGATTGCATCAGTTCCACAACTTCCTGGTTGTCATACCCAAGCCAAAACACTTGATATATTAATGAAGCGAATTAAAGAAGCAGTCGAGCTTTGTCTTGAAGTCCATAAATACGATGTTAATATCTCTCCAGAATTTATTGGAATTCAAAAAATAGCTGTAGTAGGGCAATAGTGTGCCAAGACTACCACGGATCACCGGTAAACAAATTATTTCTGCACTTAGAAAAATCGGCTTTGAGTTTATTCGTATTAAAGGCAGCCATCATTTTTTAATATCTCATGATGGGCGGCGGACGGTTGTTCCTGTTCATAGCAATGAAATTATTGGCGTAGGGTTACTTGCAAAAATTTTGCGAGATGTTGAAATGACACCTGAGCAATTAAGGGTTTTATTATAGAAAAACCCTTTCTTTTACTTGTTCTACCAAAATACAATTTCACTTGTTCAATAAAGTATTTTACTCACCTACCGATATTTGAATCATATGATCCCACAAAACAAATTACCCCATAACTCTTCCGATGAATTCATTCCATTTCCTATTGAGCGATTGCTAGATAATTCCGTTACTGATTTTGATTTATATGTTCGCATTGGTGAGCATCAAATTTTATATAGTGGTCTGGGATATCGTTGGATTAAAGATGAATTACACTCTCTCTTAGAATCGGGTTATCTCCAATTATTTACCAAAAGAAGTGATAAAGAAAAAATTCTAACCTACGATAAAATTGCCAAGCTTCACCTTCCCGATCAAAATTTAGCCCCTAAAGAACGCATAAAAAAAATAGAGGATGTGGCAGCTACGTTTGTAAAATGTATGCACGAGAGCGAAGTAACACAAGCTTGCGTTGCAAAAGCCGAAGAAATTTCTACCGCTATTTGTGAATGTCTTGCTGAAGATAAAAAAGCTATTCGAGAATTATCAGGTCTGGCTGATTTTGATTATTATACTTATTTTCATAGTGCCAGAGTGTCGATGTATAGCATTGGTCTAGGAATGGCAGCGGGACTCCAGGATGATGTATTAAAAAAAATTGGTCTCGGTGGGCTTTTTCATGATATCGGCAAAAAAGAAATTCCTCTCACCGTTCTCAATAAATCAGGGGCACTGACTAAAGATGAGTGGAAACACATGAAAGATCATCCGCTCAAAGGGAAAAGTATTGTAGATCGACTGGATTTTCATCCTATTGCCAAAGAAATTGTTACGAGTCATCATGAACGACTCGACGGCAGCGGTTATCCTTATGGTTTAGACGCAAAAAGTATTCCTCATGAAACACAACTTGCAGCCGTTGCGGATATCTTTGATGCCCTAACATCCGTCCGAGCATATCAAGTCAAACGCTCCCGCTTTGAAGCCCTCGCTCTTATCAAAGAAAAAATGATCGGCACTCATATCAATAAAGATATTTTTAAAGCTTTGGTGGCTTGTTTGGCGGATTAAATAATTTTTTGCTATCATTTTAAATTAGAAAAATTTAAATTTATAATAATATGGTTTTATTTTAGCGTGTACTATTTTAAGTAATTTTTTATGCCTCTTGTCAGCAACTTTTTTGGAATCAAAATCTATATGTATTGGGATGAACACTATATGTTACCTACAGTTATTCAAGTTAAACCTAATGATAATTTTACTGTCTATGTCTATTTTAGTGATGGAAAAATAAAGTTGTTTAGCATGAAATCAATCATCAAGCGTGGGGGGTGTTCAATAAAATTTCTAAGATTAAAAACTTTATTGAGCAATGTACCATCATGAATGGTACTCTTGCTTGGGATATTAGTGGAAAGTTTGACCCCCATCATTGCCTCGATATAAGTCCAGAAACCCTTTACGATAAGGGTAAAGATGTAGAAGACCCGTTTAAAAGAATTAAATCTGCTTAATTTATAATTTGTTTATTTGAAATAAACTATTCGGTCATTATTGGCTGCACACTACAACAAATCGCAAACGTTTCTTTAGGAGAAACACTAGATCCCTCGTTGTTACATTGTGATCTTAGTGTTAATTGTTTGTTCATTTCATTTTCTTCAGGTTTGATATATGACAATGAAAAAAGTAAATCCAAATTATATTTTTATCCCGAATATTTTTTCGGCATGTTATAAAAAAATAATGAACAAGATTTTTCTATCACTCCTATTCTCATTTCTTATTTCTCTTTATCTTGCCATCACGCAGTGGTGTTTTTCAGGAAAATCAAATTTCATGGGGCAAGATGTCACAGAAATTGCTCTAACCATGTTTCAATCAAACCCTTGGGCTGTTTTTTCAAGTTTATTCAAGATATTTTTTTTCATCAATATTTTAGGAACTCTTATTTTACGACTTAGTATTTTTCATCCAACATTTAGTTTAAAAAATAAAGTTGCGACGTTTTTTCTTTTTATTTTTTCACTTATTTCAACATATCTTGGAATCTTTTATGAATACCCTGCTTTTTTTGAAAATGTTTTACCGCTCTTTCTGCAAAAAATTATTTTTACAACAGCTTTATATATTTCACCTAATTATTTTTTTGCCGCATCGCTTATTTGTCTTATACTCGTTTTAATTATTCATATTCAAAACAAACAAAGATCACGATTTTTTTATACCGTTTCATTTTTATCAGTTGCCGTGTTTTTTATCTCAAAAGAGATTTTTGATTATTTTTCACTCTATCAAATGGCTCTTAAAAAAAATCCCCTCGTCATCCAAATTGCTATCGACTCATTCCGTTACGACCGTTTAAATCGTAAAGAAGTTATCCCTCATATTTCCGAACTTTTAAACGACAACCAAACCGTTTTGTTTTCCGATCATATTGTGGGTATCCCTCGTACATTCCCATCCTGGGTGGAAATGCTCTCCGGTAAATATACGATGGAGAACAATATTCGCCACATGTTTCCAAATCACAGCTCTCGCCAATCTCTTCCGGATGGAATTATTCATAAAACAAAAAAAGATCCACTCAACTTTTATCATGTAATGATTTCAGATTTTGCTGGAGATATTTTTCCGCGTTTTAATACTGGGGCCGATGAAGTTTTAACACCGACACTCAATATTTCCTCTCTAATTAAACAAGGTATCGCTCAAAGCCTCCCTCTCTATTTACCGCTTTTTATTTTACCATGGACGATTGATTTTTTTATTGAACTGAAGGAAAGCCCGCTCCTCTCTGATCCCATGCAAATAACACAAAAAGCAATCCGCAAAATTTCACAAAAACTTTCCGATCAACCCCTCTTTCTTACATTATTTTTTTCTACCGCACATTTTCCTTATGCAGCCCCCCATCCTGGATATAAAAAATTTTCCCCTGAAAACTACAGCGGGAATTTTTTATTCCAAAAAAATCCTCCTCTCAATTTTGGTGAAGAAAATTTGAGTGAAAAAGAAATTGCTAAAATTCGTTCTCTCTATGATGGGGCACTTTGGTCGATTGATCAGAGTTTGGGAGCACTTTTTTATTTTTTGAAAAAAAATCAAATTCTCGATCAAACACTTATTTCTATCACAGGAGATCATGGAGAATTCTTATATGAGAGTGATTTTTTTCAAGGTCACGGAGAACAACTTTACGGCGAGCATGTTCTGCATGTTCCGTGGATTTTAACTCTTCCTGATCCATTTATTGTACAAAAGAAAGAAATTGTAACCACCACTCGAACTATTGATATCCCGAAAACTCTTTTTTCCCTAACACAGGATTGGATAACTCAAGATCACAAAATTGAAAAAGAATTGGATACTACTCAAGGAGTCGATCTGCGTTCAAGTTTTTTATCTCTCAACGATCCTTTTCCGTCATTACCCGCATATTCAGAGACGGGGATTTGGTTTTCTCGTCATGGTCGTGGACGATTTCAAGATGAAAGACTCGATTATCCATCTATTTCTGGACTACTCGATTTTGATGCAGGTTACGGAGGAGAAATCACACTTTCTCCCAATTTTGAGTCTATTATTAAATCCGCCAAGCATCGTTCCATCATCAAGGATCAATGGAAACTTATTTATATTCCCACAAAAGATAAAATTTCTTTTAAACTTTTTGATCGTTTTCAAGATCCAGAAAATCGCCTTGATATTTCTTCAAAAAACCCAAAAACATTACAAGAACTGAAAGATTATTTTTGGAAAATTGTATTAGAGAAAGAAAATCAAATTAATTTATACGATGGATATATTTTTTATGATTAAAAAATGTAGCATCACCATCTTTATCTTATTCTTTACTTGGCTTACAATTTTTTTGAGTCTCGTCTACGTAAATGATGAACGAATTTCTATTCCTAATTTAGAAAAAAAGCAACCGACGCAACAGTATCAAAAAATAAAGTCGTTTTTTAGAGATGAAATTTTTTATGAATTTACTTCTTTCTATGATGTACTTAAAACCAAGCAAAACATAAAAAATTTATTTCCAAATCATACAATCTTTACCCACTCCAATAGGTTTAAACTCCAAGAACAAATTTATATTTCGCTTGGAACATACCCAAAAAAATTAGAGGGCAAAGATGCACTGGTTATCCCCAAAGATAATTCTCTCTTTCTTCTACCTAAGCTTGATCAAAAAATTATCTTGAACTTTTCTGGATCTGGACTTGACCAAAATTCTCAAATCACTCTATTGCTCGATAACCAAAAAATATTTGAAAAAGAATTTTCAGCTATCAGTCAACCCAACAACACCAAAACTCTTTTTTATAAATATATTGGCCGTTATATCAACCTCAATCAACCTCCCTCCGGTGGCGAGTGGCTAGAATTAAATTTAAATTTGGAAGTTCACCCCACATCAAAAATAGAAATTCGATGTGAGTCAAATGGCCTTGGTTGTCTCATTTCTGAACCCTTGATTTTTTCTCCACAGACAACACCAAAAACAAATTATGTTCTCATTGTTATTGATGCACTTAATTTAAATCTAGTAACAGAAAAAATCATGCCTTTTCTTTCTCAATTAAAAAATGATGGGCTATTTTTTTCCAATGCTTATTCATCATCCAACATGACTTCTCCATCAGTCAATGGGCTATTGACTGGAATTTTTCCATCGGAATTGAAAAATGTTGGGTTTTCTTATTCTGTTCCCCATGAGGCTCGAGAAAATTTTTATCGCGATCGACAACCCTCTTTTCCTGATCTCCTACGAAAAAATGGTTATAAAAATTTAATGGCAGGAAACATTACAGTCCTATCCGAAGTTCTCGGTATGGGGTTACATCATGGTTTCGATGATCAATTGTCGATGGAAGTGGAAGGTTATGAAACACCACTTTTAGTAAAAAATATTTTACCCTGGTTTGGCGAAAATCAGGATAAATTATTTTTTTCTTATCTTCATTTTCATGCTCCCCATCAACCAACAAGACCACCCATCAGAGATTTTTTACATTTCTTAACTTGGAAGAATTTATTATCAGGACTCCCTCCCATTATTCGTGATTTATATTCTGGTGAAGCTTTTTTTACAGATAGATATCTGAAAAAATTATTTTCTGAGTTAGAAAAAATGAGTTTTTTTGATCACACCATTTTTATTATTACAGCTGATCATGGCGAGCAAACTGAAACACGACGGTGGAAAAACAATGTAGCTGGCCCTACCTATGATGCCACTGTATTTGATCATGGAGGTACTTTACTGAATGAAGAAATTCATATTCCTCTTATCATGTGGAGTAAAAATAAAAATTTAATTCCCGCATCGCAAATTGATACCAAGTTGATAACGCATCTTGATATAGGACCACTGATTTTAAAATCCTTCCACCCTGAAAAAGATCGCACATTAAAATTTGAAAGTTTTAAAGAACGGGCTATTATTTTTAGCAATCAGTATAAATATATCCGCAGCTATGATTTATTCGATAAAATTATTTATCAAGAAAATTCTTATATTCTCAATCGCGGAAGATATTTTCAACCTGAGCAAATCTATGATTTGAAAAATGATCCCAAAGAAAAAGAGAATCTTATTGATCATGAAAATCTTCTTTTAGAAGCTCGCACAAAATTTCATAACTCCTTTAATATAAAAGAGCGTTATGAGTTGATTGTTTTCAATCCAGAGTTAAAAGATTTTACTATTCTTCACGATGGAAAATTCCTAAGAGATAATCTTGAAAATAAAGAAAGCCCCATTTCTATTGCTAGCAAAGTTAAACTCTACAAAGCCATCTTAGAAAATTTAAAGACCACTCCTCAAATAGAAATTAATCACCAAGCTATTCCTTTTTTATTTTCGTCCCTTGGGTTAAAATATAATCTCAAAAAATTATCTTTCCCTTCCTTATTTACAGAACTATTTCCTATCGACCTTAGCTATCACTTCCAATTAAAACCCATAGCTCTTCTTAGAAAAATTTGGGATCATGAGTTTACGAGTAAATACGTCAGCACAGGAAACCCCATGTTTGAACAAATATTAAAAGATTGGGGATATATTAATGAGAATTAATGGGACCCATTGTCATCCCCAACGAGCACCGAAGGTGCGAGTGCCTGGGGATCTTTATATTTTTACATTTTTTTTTGTTTTTATAAGTAATTTATCCTTTGCAGAAAATCCCATTCGTTTCATCAGTCAATGCCAAGACCATCAAGATACTCAGACAGAAAATCAACCAATTTTCGCACGTTGTCTTCACTTAAAATATGAAATCGGTACTCTTATTGGAATAACTTCCCCTTATTCTCAATCTCTTTTTGATGGTGGTGAAATTTATTATGCACTTCACCCTAATGAATATTTTTCAATCCATGCCAGCGGTAACAGAAACCATCGAGGCTCATATAACCGCAATAGTTTTGATCTTTTTGCCTTACAATTGGGGAATCCCTCGTCCCATCCTCTACGCTTTATGATAGGAAAGTTACCTATCGCATTTGGTTTAAATCACATGCCCGTGGGCCAATTTTTTCTTGAACAACAATCTATTCCCTATTGGCGTTCACTAAGTCACGGGATGAGACTAGAACTAGATAATTTAATTAATACACAACTTGAAATTGGTTTTAATTTTGATCAATTTGATCAAGAATCACTTTTATTTCCTGAAAATAGAAAATCTAGTTTCTCCTCTCGTTTTATTTATGACTTCTCTGCATTAGAGGGTTCGCGACTTATCTTCTCTATAGAAACAAGTAATTTTCAAACTCGTCGTTATGGGGGTACTTATCTCAATCATAATCGTCGCGGCGACGAGACCGCTTTTGAGTGGGTAAGATTACTCGATAAAAATGATCCCCAAATTCCTTTCCGACAAATTTTACGTTTATCCCATCTATCAACCTTCAGAAGAAATTCTCGTTGGGGAATTATGTATGAAGATGAATTAAAACAATACCGTCAATTTTCTTTTGCTCATGACTATGCTTTTTTTGAGTTACTACTTTTAAAAGCAGGTTTTAGTTATAATAAAAATCTCGACCTAAAACATCCCTATCAGTGGTTTTTTCTAACCAGTCTGGGGGCAGAATGGTAAAAAAATTTTACTATATTTTATTTTTTCTCATTTCACTTTTTTCCTATGGAAAATCATCTGAAAAAACCGAAAAAAATAAGGAAGAAAAATTTGAAAGTGAAATTGAGTTTTCTTATTCTGCTAAAGAAGAAACCTCGATGGAATCTAGTTCAGGAATTTTACCCAGTATCGACTTTTTATTTAAAAACCCCGCTCTTTTATCTTCGCTTGAATCCGGTTCACAACTAATTAATCGTTCGATTGAATCCTTGATGGACGCCGTTTTTTATCAGCTTTTAGACAATAATGTTTCTATTCAAGTTACGGATGAAACTTTTTTTGCTGGAGCCATCAAACGCGATCTCTATTCATTGCAAACAGGATCTTATGTTGTGGTAGATCGTGTGGCACTAGGCCCAAAATATCAAAAAGACTTAACTCAAATGCGAGGGCTTCCCACTTTTTTAGGAGCCGACGGCTCGATTGAAATTCTTGATATTTATATTCGCTCGGATGGCCAAAGAATTTATGAAAATAAATCCCTACCTTTTTGGCGAAAGGCTGTTAATAATTGGTTTGGTTTTATTCCTCTGCTCAGTAGTATTTTACCACCCTCTTTTAATCCGAATGAACTTTATGATCCAATCCATCAATTGCGAGTCCCTTTCGTATTTCCTTACAAATCAGAGATGGTTTATGAAATGCCGGTTGGCCATATTAGAAGTTATAATGTTTCGGGCGGTGTTCACCTCGGTATTAATCTTAAAAACGAACTCCCTAAACTCAATTCAGTTCTTGAAGCACTAGGTAATCAAACATTTGAATTACCATATCAAATTTTTAAAAAAGGCGAACACCGAATTCATGTTTTAAGAAAATCTAAGAATGAAGTTTGGGTTGGCTTAACTGAAATCAATCGTTTAGGTCATTCGCTTGATCCTTGGATGGGAAAAAATATTTTTATATTCACTGGGATTATCCCTTACTGGCAAGGAGTAAGAATTCCTCTCTCGCCCCTTGATTTGAAATTATCACAGTCAAGTCTCAATCAGTTTGATCAACTGTATTCTTATCAGCTTGATAATGATTTTGCTAAATCCTCTTGTGTTAAATTTCTTCCTTCTCTTAATTTTTT
>CAZFSQ010000055.1:0-9627 GCA_964521975.1 uncultured Oligoflexales bacterium
CTCCAACTTGCAAAAAATTTTTCAACCCATCTAAAAGTTGCCGATATCGGTGCTGGTGATATTTTTTTTACAGAATTTATTTCAAAATATTTTTCTCATCCTATTATCGCAGTAGATATTTATTTCACCGATGAAAAAAAAGAAGGCAATATTCATAAATGTAAATCTTTAGATCAAATCCCTGATCAAAGTTTGGATCTCATTTTTTTACTCGATGTCCTTGAACATGTCGTAAATCATGATGCGTTTCTTTCTTTAATTTTTAAAAAATTAAAACCCAACGCTCATGTCATCGTAACCGTACCAGCCTTTCAATTTTTATTTTCTGAGCATGATGTGAAGCTGAAACACTTTAGACGCTATAGCGTGGAGGAATTAACAGATCTTGCGACACACGAACAAAAATTTTTAGTCATAGAAAATTTTTATTTTTATTCATTACTTTTTATCATCCGCTGCTTACAAAAATTTCTACAAAAAAAAATGAATGATGATGGAATTAGTTACTGGAAATATTCTTCTGATCATTTGATCACTCGCTTGATTCGATTCATTTTGAATGTGGATTTTTTATTGAATCAATTCCTTGGAAAAATTAATTGTTCTCGAATGGGGTTGTCTCTATGTCAAATTTGGCAGAAAAAATCTGCTTAATTATTCCTTGCTACAATGAATCTTCGCGATTAAACATTGCGGAGTTTCTGCAATCACCATCCAATATTTCATTTATTTTTGTGAATGATGGTTCAACAGATAACACAGTCGATATTATAAAAATAAATTTTCTGAATAAAGATTCTCACCGTTTTCATCTTCTCGACCTCAAGCAAAATGTTGGAAAAGGCGAAGCGGTTCGGCAGGGGTTTTTATACATTGAAAAAAAATCTCCTGCATTTGAAAATATAAAATGGGTTGGATATTGGGATGCTGATTTAGCCACACCTCTTTCTGAAGTGAATCAGTTTATTGCCTATGCTTCACTCTATCAAAATGCAGAAATTATCTTAGGCTGTCGCCTCTATCGACTTGGCAGTAATATTCAAAGAAATTTTACAAGACATATCTGCGGCAGATTTTTTGCCACTCTTATTAGTTTAATTTTTAATCTCGGAGCTTATGATACACAATGCGGAGCTAAATTATTTCGCAAAGAATTAATCGCAAAAATTTTTAGAGAACCTTTTATCTCGAAATGGATTTTTGATGTCGAATTAATTTTAAGATCTCGTGGATATTCAATGATTGAATATCCCCTAACATCATGGAAAGATGTTCAAGGATCAAAATTTCATATTTTTAAATCCGGGATGAGAGCATTAAGTGACTTATATAAAATCAAAAAGCAGCATATTATTTAGGGTACAGACAGAGCATAGTTCTGAATATCAGATAGCCCACCAGCATCTATTGCTTTAACGCTAATACTATGCAGCCCAGAGACAATACTATTCTTGGGCCACGTTATGAGACCGGTAGAAGCATCTATCGTCATCAAATCTGGTTTAGTTATTAGTTGGTATTGCACTGGTGTGTTCTCTGGATCTTGTGCAAGAACCTGATATTTGTAGTCGTCATAAACAATCGGCGTATGAGTAAAACCTTTATAGTTAACTCTTGCTTGCGAATAGTTATAAAAACCAAATTTTCCATTACTAAACGCATCATCTTTGACTGCAAAATTTGCAACAATACTTTCTCCATCCTTGATAATAATGTTAAAGCTTCCTGGGATAAAATCTAAAATAAACGTGTATTCTTTCCCAAACTCCCAACCTTTTACGTTGGTGTCTGAAGTGTTTGTTGCTAATAATTTTGATTTAGACTGATCGCTAAATTTTGTAGACCATAAGACAGGGGTGCTAGGTGGAATAGCGGCTCCTCCTGTGGTTATTCTTTTTACAGAAATTCCTTTTTCGGCTACTCCATGAACAATGGGTTCACGTTGACGCTTCCAGTCGAGTAAATAAAAGTTTCCGATATTTTGATATCCAAAAACGAACCCTATAAAATCATCGTCTCCAGCACCCTCATCAACAGACCATGTGCCAACTATTTTTTTTCCCGCAACATCTATATCACTTAGTAAAGCCGAAGCATCAGCATTGACAGTTTGCTTTGCCGTTGATGTTGTAACTGTCCAACTTCCATGCACCAAATTAATAAATTGCACAACTTCCCATTGGGTTAAATCGTATTCGATAGCAGGGCCGGTTGGATCACCTAGATCATATGTTGTAACAGGCATACTAATAATTTTAGGTGGTAGATTGATGATGTCTGATGGTTTTGGAGTAATAATTATTTTTTCTTTACTATCACTTTTTAAATCTGCTGGACCATTACAATGATATATAAAAAAACCTAAGAATATTAAAGTAATTAACTTCATTTACACTCTCCTTCCGGTGTTGCAACTCTATCGGCATTTTGAGAAAAAACTTTAGTGCATTGGTTAACTACAAATAACCTCTCATTAAATTTCAAAAAATTTGATAGAATAAATTCATATCAATTTTATGACAGAATCCACTCTCAAACAATTTGCTATTCAACCTATTTCCTTCATTGGCAATAAGGTTATTCATGGCGTACATGTTTTAGGTACGGGTGTCATTTATTTTGGAACGGTACTCAGACAACTTTTTTCACCGCCTTATCGTTGGTCACTCATCCTTCAACAATTAGAATTCATCGGCAATCAATCTCTTAATATTGTTTTGCTCTCAGCTTTTTTTACCGGAGCTGTTTTTGGTTTGCAGATTGGCAGCATCTTCAAAATTTTCAGTGCGGAGGGGATTATGGGAGCTGCTACAGCCAAAGCTCTTGCTAGAGAACTTGCTCCGATGATGGCGTCTTTTATTCTCGCAGGTCGAGCAGGTTCGGCCATGACCGCAGAAATTTCAACGATGAAAGTGAACGAACAAATTGATGCAATGGAAGCGATGGGAGTCAACCCGATCAGTTATCTCGTTGTCCCAAGAGTCATCGCAGCGATTTTAATGCTACCCCTTCTTACAGGAATTTATAATTTTCTAGGATTGATTGGTTCTTTCATCATGGGTGTGTGGTTATTCGACGTGGACCAAGGAGTTTTTTTGGCAAAAATTACAAAGTTTGTAAAGTTTAGCGATCTCGTGAGTGGTTTAGAAAAAAGTATTGTCTTTGGTGTCATCATTGCTGCGGTTGCTTGTCGTTTTGGTTTGCAAGCCAGCGGTGGAGCACGAGGTGTTGGTACAGCAACGACTAATTCCGTTGTATTTACACTCATGACCCTTCTCGTTTTTGATTTTTGTATTACTTATATTCAAATTATGGTTCTCAAATGATTGAATTTAAGAATGTGACAAAAAAATTCGGACCTCGCACTGTTTTAGATCACTTAAACTTATTTATTCCTACGGGAAAGATTACTTTTATCGTCGGCAAATCGGGAGAAGGAAAATCTGTCACCATTAAACACATTATGGGTTTATTAAAACCCACCGAAGGTGAAATTTTTATTGATGGCGATGACATCGTTCCCTTTGATCACACTCAACTCATGGCCCATCGTCTTAAGTTTGGAATGTTGTTCCAACATGCAGCACTTTTTGACAGTTTAACAGTTGGTGAAAATGTCATTTTCCCTCTGAGAGAGCATACAAAAATGTCCTTAACTGATATGCTAAAAAGAGTGGAGGAAGTTCTCATGCAAGTGGGTTTACCCAACATCCAGCACAAATTTCCTTCTGAATTATCGACGGGAGAAAAAAAACGAGTGGGCTTAGCAAGGGCACTTGTTAATCACCCCAAAATTATTTTGTACGATGAACCGACAACTGGAATGGACCCCTTGGTTTCTGAAATGATTGATGAATTGATTGTAAATACAAGTTATACCCAAAAAGGAATTACATCCATTGTCATTTCTCATGATCTTAAAGCTGCTCTCGCAACAGCCGATGAAATTATTATGCTCTATAACGGACAAGTTATTTTGAATGGCAGTCCTAAGGTTTTTAAAGAAACTTCCGATCCCATTGTACGACAATTTTTTTCCGGTCGTGTAGATGGGCCGATGGAGTTTTTGTAGTTGAAAAGATCCCCAGGCACTCGCACCTTCGGTGCTCGTTGGGGATGACAGAGGTATTATGAATCGACTCGGTTTAGAATTTAAAGTTGGACTTTTTACAGTGGTGGCAATTATCACCATTGCTTATATGTTTTATGTCTTAAATCCAAAATCGTTTGAAGGTGGAAGCTCGAACACCTATTACACCATTTTAAAAGATGCTTCGGGAATCACCCAAAAAACGCATGTTAAAACCAATGGGGTTATCGTCGGAGTTGTGCAAAGCGTTGAACTTGAAACGAATCAGACACGAGTTTATTTAGAAGTTGATGCCAATGTTAAAGTCCCCGTTGGTTCTAAAGTCGATGTTCGCACCGTGGGTTTACTTGGCGATAAGTTTATCGAGATCATTCGCACAAAAGATGACGGACAATATCATAAAGATGGCGACCTACTGGAACGATTTGAAGAAGGAGCCGATGTCAGTGCGTTGATCGGTCTTGCAGGTGGCATTGCTAAAGATGTCAAAAAAATTACTTCAGTTCTTGCTCGAATTCTTGGCAGTGACCAAGGTGAAAAATCTATCGAAGGTATTTTAGAAAATGTTCATGGTCTAACTGATAATCTCAATGCTCTCGTTGAAAAAAACAAAGAAAATTTATCTTCCGTTGTTGAAAATTTGCAAAAAACTACGGCTGCTTTTTCACAAGCGATTGGCAATCATGCTAACGACATGGAAAAAATTGTTGTGAATTTAAAGGGAGCCACAGACTCACTCGCACAATTATTAGATACCAACAACAAAGACAAAATCGAAAGAATTCTTGCCAATTTTGATGCGTCGATGACGGAGGTTCAGCAAGCTTCACGCAACGTGCGTTTAATAGCCGATCGTGTAGAACGTGGCGATGGAACGCTTGGGCGTTTATTGTCGGATGACACAGCATTGAAAGAACTCGAAGGAGCCATTAAAGATGTTCGTGAAGTTTTAGCTCCAGCAAGTCGTCTTGAAATTGATGTGGATTATCACAATGAGTTACGCAAAGACAAAACTACACAAAATTATTTTAACTTAGTTTTCAAAACCAGACCGGATCGTTTTTACCTCTTAGGATTATCCGATCACAAAGTTGAAACCATCACACGCACGACTGAAAATGTTCAATCAACAGGTGATGAAACTGCAAAAAACAAAACCAGTACCATTGAAACCGTTAAACAAGAAAAAGCGATGCGGTTCAATTTGCAATTTGCTAAGCGGTGGCTTTTTGCTGGATTACGCTTTGGATTATTTGAATCGACAGGGGGTCTCGCTTCTGATGTTTATTTACTCTCCGATAAAATTCGCATGAGTGTGGAAGCATTTAATTTTGATACCACCGACAGCACCATCAGAAAATCAGCTCACTTTAAAGCTTACGGGACTTTTATTTTCTTAGAACATCTTTATGCTGTCGCCGGTTTAGACGACCTCACCAAACTCGATACCAAAACAGGTAAACGCCAAGACCCTAATTATTTCTTTGGAGCTGGGTTAACATTTAATGACCAAGATTTGAAAGCATTATTCGGAGCTGCATCTCTCGCAAAATAAATTTTTCTTTTGGAGATTTTTTTTATGAACCAAGCTGACGCTGCTCAAAATCAAGAACAAAAAACCAAAACAGAAAGAGTTCGCCCAAGACGTAGTTTAAAAACTATGATGATCGAGCCGTTTAAGCAGGTCAAAATGGGAATCTATGTCATGGGACTATCCCTTTTATTTTTATTCATCGCAGGTTATTTATTTTTTGAAGCCTTCAACGAACAATATCAACATGTCATGTCTATTTTCAATGTTGTTGACCCCAATTTAAAATGGGAATTAGTTACGAATGATGTTTTTTATTCTAACGGAATTAAACTTGGTGTGCTTTTTCTTGTCTACATTTCTGGATTATTCATGATCGTTTTTCGTATGACACATAAAATTTATGGTCCTCTCATTTCTGTCGAACGCTTTATCGAACAATTAAAGAATGGACAATATCGTCGCCGCGTAAATATCCGTAAAGGTGATCATCTCACACGCTTAGTTGAAAAATTGAATACACTGGCGGAGTATTTAGAGAAAAAATATCCCAATGATGTCGTTGACCCTTATCCTAAGAGAAGAAGAGAAGATCAGAATTAAAAAAAGGTTGCTATTCCTCCCCCTTTTATAAGAAAATGCCCCTTGAATTGGTTCGGTGAAGAAGAATATCAGGTTAGTGCATGTTGGTTGATAAAATCAGCATGAGGAAAGTCCGGCCTCCTAGAAACAAGAATGCTGGCTAACAGCCAGGCGGGGCGACCCGACGGAAAGTGCAACAGAAAATAAACCGCCCATCACAGGTAACTGGATCGGTAAGGGTGAAACAGTGTGGTAAGAGCACACAGGCAGCTTGGGAACAAGTCTGCGAAGGCAAACCCCATTCGGAGCAAGATCAAACAGAAAATGGTTTTTGTAACAAAAAGCCACATCCCGTTTCTGATGAGTTTTCGGGTAGATCGCACGAGGTAGACGGTAACGCATACCCCAGATAAATACTAACCTCCACTCTTTAGAGATGTGAAGACAGAAGCCGGCTTATCGGTTTCTTCTAAACTGAACCAATTTCCCCACTTTTTCAGAAACCATCGCCACTTGCTTTGTTAATAAATTGGCTGGAAAAACAAAAGACAAAATAAAAAGTAAATTTTCTTGATTGAGATACATTGAAGCAATACCTAATCCCAAACCAATATTGATATACATATTTTTGATTCCGAGAGTAATCGACTCTTCCCGCGACGAAGGCTGTGATAATAAAATAGAAAAACCAGGCAAAAGAAATGTTAAAAATAAATTAATAAAAATATAATAAATAGTCAGCTCAACTTTTTCCATCATCAGAGGGGAAACCTTAGCAGAAATACCTACCAGCAAAACAAAAATTAAAAATACCGACAATTCTTTACCTAAACTTGAAAAATAAAAAATAGTTTTTTCAGAAATAATTTTTCGTAACATCTCAGATATAAAAAGAGGGATCACCAGCAATAAAAAAATAAAAGACCCCATCAAATAAGGTGAAATCTCCCAACCGTCGATCGGTAAAAAATAAAAAAGTAGGGGAATGGTTCCACAAGAAAGCACCGATTCAATTAACAATATCTGCAAAGCTAATCGCAACTCTCCTCCCAAGAACATAATAATCAGTGGAGACACGCCTGCCGCTGGGAGTGAGGCTAAAAGTAATACCGAGGGGGAAACTTCTCGATAAAAAGAATAAAAAATAAAAAATAAAAAAATGGGTAATAACATCTTTACCAAAAAAATGTTTTTAACTATGATCCTCCAAGGAAACTTTTCTGGATTTTTAGAAAACGGGCGAAAGAAAAAAGAAACAAAAATAATTCCCGCAACAAAATGATTGTTATAATCGCTTAGAAATAATAATTGGCTAGGAAATAAAAAACCAAGAACGATAGATAGACCTAGCATCCATTGAAAATTTTCAGATAATATGTTTTTTCTTAGCATGAGTATTACTTGTAAATCGGAGTCAGAGTTTTGTCATTAAAAAGTAACGATCCTTATCATATTCCTCATATTACTTCACCCGATAATCATAATATCTATTATCGAAAAATGTTTGATCCCATATATCACGATAAAATTTACTTTGGTGAACGACTTAAAAATATACAAGCAGAGTATCAACGCGAGTCATACGAAAAAAAGTATTTGGAAATCGGCAGTCACATGGGACACACATTAAAAAATATTTTAGAATTCGATGAAAAAAATCTTTATCTTGGTATGGATATTACTTTTAAACGCATTATTACTTCCGCAGAAAAAACTAAAGAACATGCCAATTGCAAAATTATTTATGCAGATGCCACGCATCTTGATCAATACTTTTTAAATGATAATCTTAATGGTGTTATTATCTTTTTTCCTGATCCCTGGCCCAAGAAAAAACATGCGAAAAAAAGATTGCTGCAAAAAGAGTTTTGTCAAAAACTTTATTCTTGCCTTAAAAATCATGATGGGTTTTTATGGCTCAAAACAGATTCCGAAAGTTATTTTGCACAAGCTCATCAAAATTTAATTGAAACAAATTTCATACCAGACTCTATACAACCTAGTGACCCTATTTGGATGCAAAAAAACGTTTCAAGTTTATTTGAAAAAGTGTTTATTAAAAAAGGTTTGCCTATTTATCAATTTATTTATCGTAAAAAGGAGTTTTCATGAAATTTATTTCTCTCATTATTTTCGTTCTTGTTTCTTGTATTAATAAACCCATTGCCATTAAATCCTATCTTGCACCAGAGGCGGAAACTAATCGCTCCACCCATGAAGCCCTATCAGAAAAAATTATGGTAGCAAGTCAGGGAATTGTCTCAACACAAAGTGCTTTAGATGTTTTTGCTGCGGGTGGAAATATTATTGACGCAGCCATTGCCTTATCATTCGCAATATCTGTTGAACGCCCTCAATCCACAGGTCTTGGCGGTGGTGGATTTTTACTCTATTACTCCGCGAAAGAAAAAAAAGTTTATGCTGTCGATTTTCGTGAGCAAGCCCCTCTGAAAGCAACCGCTAAAATGTTTTTAGATAAAAAAGGTGATCCTGTCCCTAATGCCTCTACCGTCGGTGGCAAGGCTGTGGCTGTACCGGGGCTTGTTGCTGGATTAGTTGAAATCCATCAACGTTGGGGATCAAAGCCACTGGATACTTTAGTCCAACCTGCCATCCAACTCGCAGAAAATGGTTTTCCAATTTATCCTGAACTCGCCAAAGTATTAAATGAATCACAAGATGAGCTTAAAAAATTTCCAAGTTCACGAAAAATATTCTCTAATAAAAAAGAAGGTGATCTATTAAAGCAAAAAGATTTAGCAAAAACTTTACGCATCATTGCCAAAAAAGGTAAAAAGGGATTTTACGAAGGAGAAATTAGTCAAAAAATTATTCAGGAATTAAAAAATCAAGGTGGCCTCATTCAGCTCAAAGATTTTTCTAACTATCATGTCGTTTTTCGTGAACCCATTGAAAAAAATGTTTTGGGCTACACACTTTATTCCATGCCGCCACCCAGCTCAGGGGGAATTCATATCGCACAAATTCTAAAAACTTTAGAATTTAGTTCCTATAAAAAAGGAAATCCTTTTGCTCTTAAGACAATTCATCCCCTCACTCAATCTATGCAAATGGCATTTTCCGATCGAGCGGAATATCTAGGCGACACCGATTTTGTTGATGTGCCTATACAAAAGTTATTAGATGATGAATATCTAAAAAAACGAAGTCAAAAAATTAATAAAAACATGGCAACTCCATCCAAAGAAATTCTACCAGGAAATTTTAGCGAGAATAAAAAACAAGAATCATCCGAAACCACGCATTTCAGCATCATGGATCATGAGGGTAATATGATTGCCTCCACTCAAACAATTAATGGCTTCTTTGGTTCGGGAGTTGTTGCTGAGGGAACAGGAATTTTACTTAATAACGAAATGGATGATTTTGTTATGAAGGCAGGAGTTCCCAATATGTTTGGAGC
>CAZFSQ010000056.1:0-9568 GCA_964521975.1 uncultured Oligoflexales bacterium
GATTGATGTGTTATGCGAATAATACCGCCCGCTTTTTGAAATAGCTGCTGTGCCCAATCGGGAACTGCGGTTAAGACAATTTTCAATTCACTTTCAAGAGCCATTTTCAAATTTGTATCTGCAACTTCAACTCTTAAACGATTGGGATCTAAAAATATTTTGGTACTATAATATTCATTAAACTTTCCATTCCCATCCACCACCTCTTCTTCCAACCGACATTGATTATCGCGAATACGTTGACCCGCAGCAAAATTATCCAAAGTTTGTAAATCTGATTTCGCACTTTTAGGTTTACAGGTTGTAAACGATAAAAGAACATACAAAAATAAAATATTTTTTTTCATGGGCACTCCTTATTTTTTTGATGATCTTAAAGAAAATTATATCGCTTTTACTCTGAAATATCAAAAAAACGCTACTTTACATTTTTTATAAAATTCAATTAAAACCTGATCAAAGTTTATGATTTAAGACCTTATCCGCTTCTTTCCTTCAATGACTTTTTTTAATTTCAAATGAAAATCACCGATAAACCTAATTGAATATATGAGTTCAGAAGCCATAAAACTTAAACCCGACATGGTTGAAAAACGATATGAATATCGTCTCCCTCGACCCCTTGATTATCCTATTAGCTGTACGACTAAAAAAGAAAATGAAGACATCACTTTTGAAGTCATCAATTATCACTATAAAGGAGCATGTTTAAAAATTAATTCTGATATTCATTTTGATATCAAAAATATTTCAGTGATTAATTTTTATCTCGGCGGCGAGTGCATCAAAGATGATATTAGAATTCGTGTCGTCTGGGAAAAAATAAAAACAGAAAAAACTTTTGGTGTTGAATTTATCGAAGAACAAAGCCGACACCTCAGAAAATTTGAACGCATCTTGTGTCATCAGAATTTTTCGCCTACCGTTTATGCCAAAGACCCCCTTGATCCGCATCGTGATATTTATTTTCAAACACTCGATGTTTCTCTCAACGGAATGTTACTCAAAAGCTCTCTCGTCAATCGCCATCTTTTACCGGGCATGAAAGTCGCCCAGGCTAAAATTACCTTTCCAGGCAACGACCCTATTGCTGTTGATCTTTTAATTACCAACACCAAACGCTCTGAAGATAAAGAAGGATTTTGCCTCGGAGTTTCTCTCAAAAACAATATCGACCAATATCAAAAATTGGTGCAACCCTATGTGATGACATTGTCTCCTATTAAAACACCTGATGCTGACCGCATTGAGACTCTTACCCAGCATGGATTCAATACCAAAAATTTAAAACAAGGTTTGACGTATCGTGAAATCAAAACCCAAAAAGAGTATGAGGATGTCTTAAAATTAAGAATGATTGGTTATGGTAAGCATGGAAAAGTTTCTCATCATGCAACATGGAAAGATCAAGGAGAAGGTTTAGAGCATGAAGGTTTAATTATTGCTGGATATATGGGATCTCAAATTATTTCTTCGATGGAATTACGTTTTGGAGATGAGCACCACGTTTTTCGTTTTGATAAATATTTTGATCTAAGAGGGAACCCCTCCTTCCAACCAAAACAAACCGTCGAAATCAACAAATTGGTGATCCATCCTAAAATCCAAGGCAGCAATATTGTCATCGGAATGTTTCAACGTGCTCATGCAATTTTACTTGCCAAAGGAAAATATGATGTCATTATTTTAGCAACCGACACACTCGCACCTCTCTATCAAAAAATTGGTTTCACAAAATTTGGTGCTTCTGTCCCACACCCTGTTATCAAAAATGAAATGCTTAACCTCATGATGTTAAGAAAAGAAAGTTACACGGAAGGGAAATTTTTAAACCCCACCGTTTGGAATTATATTTTTGAGACAACCTACGCTCATTTAGGTAGCCTCGGTGTTCATCAGTATAAAAAAGAAAAGACAACGCCTCATATAACTCAAGAAAAACAAAAATTTTTAGACCCATCTCTCACCAGTCAACATATTACGGTCTCCGTAATTAAACCTTATCTCTATGTTGCTGAGCAAATGATCGGGCAAGATAAAGTCAAACTTATTTTACAAAAAATTGGTATCCCTCACGAACACCTCGCTAATTCTTCTAACTGGATCAGTGTCAAATTTCTCGATAGTTTTCTCCATCATTTTTCAGCTTTCGGTAATATCTCCGATCTCTCTTATAAAGCGGGTATTGAATTAGTGACTCCTCACATGATGGGATTTAATTATTTTATTTTAAAAAATTTTTTATCCCCCGAATTAGCTTTTCCACAATTTCCCAAAATGATCGGGAAATTTAATCGCACGCGAACCTGCACCGTTCATGAAGCTAAAGCCGGTCGCGTCAAAATCGACATCGGTTTAACTGCATCAAAAATTTTACCCGAACATGATGTGTCGTGTTTAAATTGGAAAGCTTGTTTTAAAGCCTATATTCTAGTCATGACAGGTCAAGAACCTACCGTTGAAAAAACAAAATGCTGTTACAAAGGTGATTCCGCTTGCTCTTACACCATTACATGGCAACCCAAAACAAAACTAGCATCTTTTCTTATTGAAAAACTGATTCACCTTTTTGACAGCAAAAAACATTTACGCAAAGAAATTGAAATTCTTAGCTCTAATTTTGAAAAGTTTGAACATGAATCACACGAGCGATATATTGAATTACAAAATGCCAAAGAAAAACTCGACATGCGTTATCGTGAGAGTCACCTCCTCGAAAAAACATCCAAACTTATTCAAGAGGCAAGCGGCTTGCAGGAAATTGTGGACACGGCCTTAAAATCCATCTGCTCTGATTTTGGATTGGATCGAACATTTTTAATGCTTATCAACGATCAGAAAACGGAACTCTCTACATTTTCACTCCATGCTCGCCAGCCTGAATTCATTGATAAAGGAAAATCGCTTCTCTATGCTTATAAAGTTGATGTATCAAAAAAACGTGAGAATCCTGCGGTAATTTCCTCCGTCTTCTTATCAGGCAATCCCATCTTAATTGATCGCGTTGAAGATCATTTATTTCAATTTAATGATGCATCAAAAACTCTCATCCAAAATTTGAAAACCAGTTCTTTCATCATGGTTCCTGTGCAAGGAAAAAATAATATCTGGGGAGTTCTAATCGCTGACCGAATTTCATCGGATGTTCGCCTCAATTATTCGGACCTTGTTTTAATTTCACGAGTCTCTCAACATCTTGGCTTAGCTCTCGATAAATTCGCTCAATTGGATCATGAGAAAAAAATGCAATCCATTTTCAAAAAATATGTCCCCTTAGGTTTAAATATTTCCGATAAAAATGAAATAACAAATTCTATCGGAGGACAAATGCAATGGATCACTTGTTCTTTTATTGACATTCGAGGATTTACTAAACTTTCTACCAAACATAGCCCACAAAAAATTCTTTCCATTTTAAATCACATTTTCAGTGCCATTCAAAAAACAGCATCTCAATTGGGGGGTACGATTGATAAATTTATGGGTGATGGAGCGATGGTCGTTTGGGGTTATCAAAAAACATCTACCCATTACGAAGAAAACGCAGTTCTCTTTGCATTAGCATTACAAAAAGAAATTGCCATCATCTCTGAACAAATTTTTCAAGAGGCCCAAGAAACTCTTGCTATAGGAATTGGCATCAACTCTGGTAACGCTATTGTTGGTAATATCGGCAATGAGGAACGCATGGAGTATACGGCCATTGGTTCTGCGGTCAATCTCGCCTCTCGCTTAGAAAGTTTAACGAAAGAACTTCAAACTCATCTGATTGTTTCTGAAAGTGTTTATGAAAAATTATCATCGTCACTGCAAAATAATTTCAAATTAATTTTGAATCAAAATATTCGAGGATTAAGTGAGTCTATCAAAATCGCCATTTATAAAAATGAGGATTATCGTAAATGATGTTAGATCTTAAAAAAGTAATTGCTGAAGCTCAATCTGATTTCCAAAATATTTTCAAAACAGAATTAGCAAAAAACAATTTTTCGCTCACAAAAAAACAATATGTCGGATTTTTATCCTATCAATATCACCTGACCCAAGGTGTACAAAAATATTTTTACTCGATCGCAGGAAATCCGCTCACGAAGCATCATAAATCATTACGCACGTTTCTCATTAAATTTGCCCAAGAAGAAGAAGACCATTTTCTGATCGCTGAAAAAGATTTGCACAATATGAACGAAAAAGTTATCCCTCCTACTATCGACATTAAATTATGGTGGGCTTACTTCAACTCTATATTAGAAACCCATCCATTCATTCGCCTTGGAGCAACATGTATTTTAGAAAATATCAGCTCTGGATTTGAAAAAGATATTAAAGCGGTTTTGATGAATTCTAAATTTTTGACTCCCAAAAACTCTGTCTTCATTACCATTCACATGCACGGAGAAAATTTACCGCATGGTTCAGAAATTTTATCGCAAATAGAATCGGCCTCACTATCAGAAAATGAATGGCATGACTTATTGGAAGGATCTCGTATCGCCGCAGCGATTTATCTACGTTTATTTACTTGGGCTTTGAAACTCTAATTCACAACTGGATAATTCACCTGTTGTTGATTTATTTTTAACAAACATTGATTTTAATTTTCCCATGACCGACTTCATCCCTTGCCACGGAATCGAAACAAACTCCACCCAACTATGATTCAAATCGTGCAAATACTTTCGCGTCACTTCTAATTCTCTCTCTGTTTCTGGAGTATGATTTCGCTTGAGTTGTCTTTGCAAACGCAGATAGTGAGCCAAAAAATAGCCATAAGAAACCGTTCGGAAATAAGCTACAGAAGAAAAGAGAACCCACTTAGGAACTAATTTTTCAAACTCAGCAAATTTTAAAAACCAAAGTTTATGATACCAAAGCTGCGTATCAACATCCGATGTCCGTATCTGAATTTTTTCCGGCACTCGATTAAATAATCTTGGAAATATTTTTTTAAGAAACTGTGGAACTTTAGGTAAATTAATTTCATAATTCGAGCGACTAAATCCCATCTCTTCACGGTATCTAGGAACTCTATATGCATCATCTTTCAGCCATTGGTTGATTAAAATATTCGACCAAATATGCCATTCTCCATCGAATGAAGCAATCTGCCATGGATTCGTAATCGCTTTAGAAACATAACCAAATACAGCACCAAAAAAAGATAGTTTCATAATCCGTGCTGTTGTTGATCCAGAATAAACTACATTACGGTAAAAACTATTGATGGCTCCTAAAGTTAATCCATAAGTAAACGACCACGCCGCAGCAACATGAGGGACTAAATCAACAGGAAAGACAGTACCAACTTGTCCCATATCTCCCTGAGCAATTAAATGCCCCATCGAAATATTGGTCATATAAAAAGTAGCCATTCCTTGAATCGTTCCACAGACCAAGCCAACGAGAATCGAGCCTTTGGTCACAGCACCTTTTTTGGCCGTCCACCAATTTCTAAAAAAATCTTTAGAAAAAAGTTTGGGTTTTTTAAAATTTTCACTCCAAACCATCTGATCATTTTCAAACCCCAATGCCGTTACATTTTTTTCTAAAAGCAAACGCGATAAGTATTTTTTCAAATGAGGCGATGAAACTTGTAAATCTCTCGTAATCTCTTCAGGGGTAAGATCATGTTTCTCGGCAACTGCTTCAATAAATCGCACCCACTCTTCAGGAGCATCGGAATTTACATTCTCCGACATATCCAAAGAAAACTGTCGAATCCAATCAGCGATTTTATTTTGATCAGGTTGGAGACTTGGCAAATCTAAAATCAAAAAAGTTGTTGTCTTGAGATGAGAATAAATTTGTGGATCAAGCTCAATTTTAAAAGCCATATCGCCATCTACCATCGAAACTTTGGCGTAACCTACACCTGCTTTCTCAAATCTAAAATGTCCATTTTCTAAACTCTTCTTGAACTCATCCAAGCCAAGCTGATTCTGTGAGTTTTTCAATTCACGAATTCTATCTTCTACTTTTTGCTTAATTTCATTTTTAAGTGACGTAACAACATCCAAAACGCCTTGAGAATCCAAGGTTGATGCAACTTCATCTGTAGGAACCGTGGGGTCATTAAAAATATCAGGAATATCATTCGGTTCAGCTAAAAGAGCCGATGACAAAACCAATGCAGCAAAACCCAGGGTTCTGGAACAAAAGGAAGGAGTTTTCATAGGTTATCTCCAAGTAAATTGTTATTAAGGCTTTCGGATAATAACTATGAATTAATTTTTTATCAATGATTTTTTTAATTTATATTAAATATGTGTGAAACCTCCCATAACTCGCGGCAATCTATATTCATAAATTTATCTATCAAATTAAATCTAAACTATTTTGATTTAATCCCGATAGTGAGTAATACCCTCTTCTATTTGGAGTATTCATTTTATGTTTTATAAACTTAATATTTTAATATTCTCTTTAGCAATATTTTTATTAAATACTTGCAGTGAGAAAAAAATAAGTTTTCGTGGAAAAAGCAAAATTGTTGATCGAAGTGGAGCTTTAGACCCCAAAAACACTCAAGATCCAAAAATAGATGAATTACCAACACCCAAAATAGAGGAACCATCCGCTGTAGCTCCTGATGAAAAGATGATCTCATTTGCCATTCAGTCCTCAATAACAAAAGTAGGAACACCCACAATTTTTTATTTAGACGCTGTAGGTTACAAAAATACAGGTGTAACAACTCACCTATCCGAAGAGTCAAACTGGACGGTTTCTGATTCAGAAAAAATAAGTCTACAGGAAAAAAAAGGGTGGTTTAAAGCAGTGAATCCAGGACTCGTTACCATAGACGCTTCCTATGGGGAATTTAAAGCAAAAATTGAGATTGAGGTTATCGACAGTTCTTTAGAATATGTTGCTAGCCTATTGATCGAATCCCCTTCGATGAATATCCCAGCGGGGGAAAGTATGCAATTAATTGCCAAAGCATTACTCTCTGAAAATGAAATAATAAATGTTACAGAAATCTCAACTTGGTCAACTTTGACACCAGACACATGTAATTTTGATTTGCTCAAAAAAGGATTCATTAAAATAGAACCGAGTGCCACTCAAATTTGCAGCATCAATGTTCATTATAATGATCTGCAAAAAACTTTAGATCTCCAGGTGAGCACCGCCATTTTGAAAAGCTTATCTCTATTACCTGACAAATTGAGTGTCAACGCTGGGGGAAATATTTTATTTCAAGTCAAGGGACTTTATTCAGATGGTGTTGAAAGAAATTTGAGCGATGTGATTTGGGTTTCAAACAATGTTGATCTTGCCTCTATCCAGAAACTAATACCCACAGGAGAAGGAAAAGTATTCGCCCATAAAAAAGGAAATGTAACCATCACAGCGATCAAAGATCAGCTTAAAAAAGATCAAGAAATCGAAATAACCAATGCCAAATTAACTTCACTACAAATCAATCCAACCAACATAAAAATACCGCTCGGTAAAGAACTTGTTTTAACCGCAGTAGGGAATTTTTCTG
This sequence comes from uncultured Oligoflexales bacterium, assembly GCA_964521975.1. Taxonomy (GTDB): domain Bacteria; phylum Bdellovibrionota_B; class Oligoflexia; order Oligoflexales; family CAZFSQ01; genus CAZFSQ01. Next base: position 7,493 of record CAZFSQ010000056.1, read on the forward strand.
ATGATCACTCAGAGGAGCTTAGCTCCAACACAGAATTAATATGGACATCACTCGATCCTAATAAATTTACCGTCTCCAATGAGATAGAAAGCAAAGGAACCGTCACTGCAAAATCTTTAGGTGTCGCCAAAATAAAAGTTGCTCTTCAGGATATAAATTTTGAATTATCCATCGAAGTAACAGATGCAATTCCAGATCATTTGGAAGCATTTCCAAAAAATATTTCAGTGGCAATAGGAAATAAAGTTGATGCAGAATTGTCGATGATTTATTCAGACCAAACAAAAAAATTTCTCTCCAAACCAGCCGCCTTTGATATTGAAGATGATGGAATCGCTAAAGCGGAGGTTGGATCAAGTTTAGTGAGTATCAATGGAATTAAAAAAGGCACAACAAAAGTTCATTTTTATGATGATGGTTTTCAAACCACTTCCAACATAACCGTAACGGATGCTGTCGTGAATAAATTGGAGATTCGTCCAGCAGTAAAAAATATTCCTGTGGGACTTACCTCTAGTTTTAATGCATTACAACTATTTTCAGATAAAACCGAAGTGGATGTTACTGATTTAGCAAGTTGGAGTCTCTATGACCCATCAGGAAGTAATCTCGCTGAAACAATTGTGCAAATTTTTAATGGCCCCAATAAGGGTCAGGTTAAAGGATTGAAAGAAGGGTCTGCGATGATTCAGGCAGATTATTTGAGTGAAAATGCAAAAGCAGAAATTACGGTAATTAAAAAAACTGCGTCGAATATTGAAATTGTAACAGAGACAAATTCAATCCCTGTTGGTGTTTCAAGCAACGCCAAAGCTTTTATGAATTATTCCGATGGAACTAAAGAAGAAATTACTCTGCAAGCATTATGGATAAGTTCGGATACCACTAAAATACAAGTGCAAAATGGTGGGCCTGATTCAGGAAAAATTTCTGGAATCAGTGAATCAAACAATGGAGAAATTATTGTACAATATTTAGGTTTAGAATCACGAAAAACATTTTCTGTAACAAAAGCTATTTTAAAAAGCATTGCAGTTTCTTCTCTGTCTGGAAATACATTTATTCCTAAAGGTAAAACTGAACAGTACCAAGCGATAGGAACTTATACCGATAACTCTACCATTGACTTAACAACTTCCTTAGACCTCGTTTGGTCAGTACAATCACCCATGATTATCTCCGTAGGAAATGGTGCTGCTTCAAGTGGTAAAGTAACTGAACTGACCATAGGTTCAGCCTATGTTTATGCAACCAGTCAAAGCATTGTCGGCTCTGCATTAGTTTCTGTCGTTAATGCGACACCAACTTCATTGGAAGTCACTCCTTTAACTAGCAATTTAAATCAAGGTTCTACGCTACAATTATCAGCAAAATTTAATTTATCGGATGGCACATTTCAAGATATCACCAACACAGCAATTTGGGTTTCGGGTGATCCTACATCATTAAGCATCTCTAATGCAGGATTAGCCACAGGATTAAAAGCAAGTGGTCCTATTAAATCTACTGTTTCGCTCAATGGATTTTCAAAAGAATTTACCATCACCGTGCTTTCTGTTAATCAAACTCCGACCAATATTTTATTGTCCTCAACAAGTGTAAATGAAAATAATTCATCAAATACGGTGATTGGAAATTTATCTGCTTCAGATCCGAACGAAGGGGATGTGTTTACTTTTTCATTGATTGCAGGAACAGGTGATACTCATAATGCAAAATTTTCTATCGCAAATGCTACACAAGTCATCTTAAAAGAATCTGCAAATTTTGAATTATTAAACTCCTATTCATTGCGAGTGAAAGTCTCTGATCAAGGTGGTCTATCATTTGAAAAATCATTCACAATTGCAATTAATAATGTTAACGAAACTCCAACCGATGTGAGTTTAAGTAAAAGCGATATTAAAGAAGGTCAACCTTTAGGAACTGTAATTGGAAGTTTTACGAGTGTCGATCCCGATGCAAGTAATACGTTCTCTTATTCATTGGTACCTGGATTTGGAGATAATGGATCATTGGGTATCAATAATAATAATTTAATTTCAGGAATTGTTTTTAACTTCGCAACAAAAAATT
>CAZFSQ010000057.1:0-9259 GCA_964521975.1 uncultured Oligoflexales bacterium
CAAAAACTGATGAAGTATTATCATGGTAATCCTTTCCTTGTCGCCGCTGCCTATAACGCTGGTCCAGATGCCGTGGACCGTTGGATCGAGAAATGCCAAGGATGTGAAATTGATGAATTTATTGATGCTATTCCTTACCGTGAAACAAGAAAATATGTCAAAAAAGTCATGACCACTTACAGTCTTTATGCTGAAGCTGTTAGAAGAAAACAGTCCCCAATGACGCAAACTCAAGACGTCGTGAGTAGCAGCTTTTATAAAAATACCCTCAAAGTTTATTAAAATCAGATTGCTTTCAGTCGCTAAATTTTGTATAAAATTTGACTCGCAATTTTAATCATTTCCCTATCAAATAACAGGAGAACTTTTTATGAAAAGAATTTTACTCGCTTCATTTTTTATTTTCTCTCAATTCAGCTTTGCTCAAAATCCAGATGACCTTCCTCTTTCTATCATGCGTCAATTTCCGAGAACATTTGGCAATAATGATGAAGCTGATCAAAAACCAGAGCCTACCAATATCCGAAATCGAGTTGGTGAAATTGGCAACGCTATTCGTGAATTTATGAACATTTCAAGAAAAATTGATGCATTATTTGATCATGAGGTTTTTACTGAAGAAGAAATTTTAGATCTTGTTTACCAACTCAATACATTTCTTAAATCGGATGGATTAAAGAGAATTACGGATGAACCTTATCGTATTTTAATCGGTCGTGAAATTGATCGCCATATTGAATTAATTTCCAATTCAAGTTCTCAGGCGTTGGATAATCGCGGCAGATTTTTTGTGAAGTTAGTTTCAATTTTATCTCCCAACCCCACTTACGATATCGAGCGATTATTGGGAAGTTTAATGTTACGAGCCTATACAACTAGAAATTTAAAGCTGATGCAAAAAATTGCTTATCATGCATTTGAAGTCCGAAAAATGGATTTTGAAAAATTTCCGATTGTATTTTATGTCCCAGAATTAAATGATTTCATGCATCTAAAAGATTTGTGGGTAGAAGGTTATCAAGTTATTACGAGATCTAATCCTCAAAGCAGCGAAATAACTCAACCAAAAAACTGTGGCCACGCAACATTTTTAAATTCTTTAGATTTTTATCCTGAACACAAATAATTTTTCGCGGTAGCAATATAATCCGCAGCGGATCTTGAAATAAAATCGAGTTCTTCTTTCGTTAAAGGGCGGACAGCTTTGGCTGGGCTGCCCTTTATCATATAACCTTCAGGAAATGTTTTGCCTGGTGTTACGAGCGATCCTGCGGCGACAAAGGAATGTTTAGGAATAATCGCTCCATCTAAAATAGTTGAACCCATACCAATCAACGAATAACTGTCAATCGTACAAGCATGAATAATCGCACCATGACCAATCGTGATAAAATCACCTATTTCAGTTGGCCCCGTTTTAGATGTAACATGCACGGTCGAATTATCTTGAATGTTCGTTCCCTTACCAATTTTAATCCAATGAACATCGCCGCGAATGACGGTATTGAACCAAATGTTAGAATCATCACCAATTTCCACATTGCCAATCACAAAAGAACCGGGACAAAGCAAAACGTTTTTTCCTAATTTGGGAGATATCTTTTTGTAAGAAGTAATTTGAGAGTTTTGCATAAACATTATTGTAACTAATACGCAATAAATTTTCACCTCCAGAGTTTTGTTGGCATTTTGTAGCGTTTGACACTACAATTTAATTTTCACAAAAATAAAGAAAAATTTATGAAAATTAAAAAATCTTCTAAATCTAAAAAAAGAGAAATAAAAGATTATGATTTTTTAGATACAACTCACTTTATAGATACTTCACAAAGCTTAAAGTTTGAAGATTTAGGTTTAACACTCCCCCCCACACCCCCTACACAAGTTGTTTCTATTAGGCTGCCCTCTGAATTATTAAATGCGATTCGAGTCATTAGCTCTGAAAAGGATATTCCCTATCAAGCACTCATTAAAATTTTTCTTGCTGATTCAGTAAAAAAAATAAAAAAGTCAGCATGAGTTTTATCGCACTAACGCATGAACTGCATCCTTAGAATTTCTCAACTCTGATTTAAAATCCGAACGCAATTTGACCATATTTGATAAACTTTGTGATTGATGGCCTTGCAACAAAAAGCCTTGTGGGGCTTTTGTCTGTCCTTCAATCAAGGTCTCATTAAAATCTATATTGGTACGCGAGTCATCTGTTGACACGTTGCGTTGATTGCCCGAAGCACGAAAGCGTTCTTTTTTAGATTTGGCTATTACTTCAGAATTAAACGAAACGGCTACAAACATTACAAATATCATTTTAATTCGCATAAAACTATTATCTCCCTTAATGAGCCAACTGTTTTTCTAATTCCTCAACATCAGGATTAGAATTTGTTTCTGGCTCTGTAGATTTAGCCACTGGATTTTTACTCTGTTCTACTTTTTGTGACATTGCTTGAATTTCTTCGTTGCTTAATTTTTGTTTTCCATCTTGGTCTTGTTTTGACTGAATATCATTCACGAGTGTAAAGGCTTGGTTCATATATTCAGGTTTGGTGTTGGCTGTTTTAATATAGGTTTTTAAATAATTCAGTGCTTCATCATTTTCACCCTTAGATTTATTTAGAACGGCTAAATTATAAAGAGCCAGAGGATTATTTTTATCTTGTGCTAAGACATGATTAAATAATTTTTCTGCCTCATCACGTTGGCCGTTGAGCGATTTGATAATTCCTAAATGTAATTTAGCGTCGGAATGTTCGGGCATGATTTGCAGCACTCGTTCAAATTGAATAGAAGCTTGTTGCAATTGACGATGTTTCAAAAACAAAACCCCAAGATTCATTCGGATCGAAATATCATTTTTGTTGAGTTCCAATGCTCTTTGAAAAAGAACAAATGATTTATCAAACTCATTTTTTTCATATGCAATGAGAGCAAGTAAATTCAATGCCTGACTCTGTGATGATTTTTCTCCTCCTAAGTTGCCCAGAATAATTTGAGCAAGATCATATTTCTTTCTCTGATAAGCGACCTGTGCCAATGTCAAACGTGCATCTTTATTTGAAATATCACGTTTAAGAACTTCCTTCGCAGCATGTTCCGCAGCATCAAAATCTTTTCTCACTAATTCAAGTTGAGCTAGATTCAGCCAATCATTAAGCGTACTCGAAGAACTTTCTGCTTTTTCTTTCTGTTTCGCATAAGCGTTTTTGAATGATGACGTTTCATCTACTTTCTCTAAAACAGAACGAGTATCTTTGGATGTATAAATATTAAACTCATCAGAAAGTTTTTCTTTATGAGAAAAATTAGATGTGGTTTGGCAGGATACTGCGACCCATATACTCCACACTAAAATTAAATTTTTCATTTTTCCTCCCTTATTATTCCGTTAAACTCGCAACATTTTTATTCCAATTTAATTTGTATGAAACATAACTTGCTTCGGCTGACTGCTCATCAACAGGTGAAAATTTATCAGGTTGCAATGAAGACATCTTCTCATACGCGGCCACCGTCCAAGGGGAAAAAGTTTCCACCTCTTTAGTACGTTCATAAGCTACTTCAAAAAACTTAATCCCTTGATCTTGAAGCGGCATCGCCACCTTTTCGATCTGGGTTTTATAGGCATCTTGCTCAGCAGAAGAAACTCCTTGAGCTGGCGTTGAGTTAAATAACTCTTTCGCAAAATTTTCATGCATCTGTCCAAGACGATAAAGAGATGCAACCGTATATTCAGAGCTGCCAAGTGATAAAATATTTTCATAAGTCCCCGCCAATTGCACAAGACGTGTTTGCTTTTTGCGAACCTGTCCCTCGACACCTTTACCACCCTGAATAGGAATACTCATAAACTCTTTAAATGCTGCATCTGTATTTTTGAATTCAATTGCCGCGACAATACTGCGAGCTTCATAGGCATTTGGTGCTCCCTTTTTTAGCAATTTTTTTCGCAAATTATTGAGAAGTTTTGTTCCATCTTTTGCGGCAATCTTTTGATAGGAAATTTGCATTGCGTGAGCTTCAGCAACTAAAGACTGATCCAGATTTGATTTTTCCAATATTTGTGACAATTTATTGTACGTCTTTACTGATTCATTCCATTGTTGATTCTCTGCATAACATTCCGCGAGATGTTCCATTGCTTCATTATTCATAGAACTGCTTGGATATTTTGTAATAAAGTTTTGAAAATTTTGTTCTGCTAAAGAATATTTTTCAAGACCTTTATTGAGCAGAGCAGCGTTAAACAATGCTTGCGAAGATCGTTTGTCCGATGGATATTCCTTCGCTAATCTTGCATAATATTGAGCTGATTCATCATAACGACCAAGACTCTCATAGGATTCCCCTAATGACGCAATCACATCGGACGTTAAAGAAGATTTTGGATATTTCGTCAGAATTGTTTTGTTCGCCTCAATAGCTTTTTCAATTTGCTTAGCTTTATAAAAGTTAAGCGAAGCATTATAAAGTGAACGATCCGCATTTTTATCGCTTGGAAACATTTCTTGAAAACGAATAAATGCAAGAGCTGCTTTTTCATATTGCGGAATTTTTTCGTAATCCATCGCAATATTGAACATGGCCGCTTTGAGATTAGAAAAAATAATTTCGCGAGTTTTAGGTGATGATGCATAAATTTTATTTTGCGAAAACTTCTGACCCCAAGTAACCAAACTTTCCCAATCTTTCTTTTGAGCGTAATAACCTAAAATCATTTTGACACTACCTTCTCCTTGAGAAGTTTTTGGAAGTCTCTCGGCAATAGATGAAAATCTTTTGATCGCTTCATCATAATGACCGTAATCAAAAAATGTTTTGGCTGAAGAAAATTGCATCGGATAAGCATCTTTACTCTGCGGAAACCATTCTGTGTATTGATCCGAGGCAGACACCAATAATGATTTTAGTTTGGGAATTTCCATCACTTCTTTTGCCTGGCCCGGTTCAGGTAATTTTGCAAACTTGGTTTTGTTGATTGCATTATTCAAAGCGACGACAGTATTCAATGCGGCGATTTGATAAAATTTACCCTTGCTATCCGTTTTTGCTACGATGGAATAATTTAATGCTGCGAATTCATGTTGACCTTCCTCTAATTGGATTTCCGCTAAATAAAAGCGAATTTCATAAGCGGCTTTTTCCTTGGAATAATTTTCTAAATAGAAAGAGTAAATTCGTGAAGCATCCGCATAATATTCCCTAAACTTTCCTTTTTGTGCTCTTTGGTGGTAAAGCGTCCCATAGTGATGCAATTTTTTCTCAACCATGGCACCTGTCTTAATAAGTAAATTTTGGTTTTGTTGATTCGCAGATTGCCATGACCCTTTTTCTGCATATAGTTTTTGCATCTCCATTAAATTAGTGACGACTTGTTTTCTATTATGTTCTTCATCATACAAGTCCACTGTCCTTGCATGAACTTCAGGATTCCCTGATCGTAACGGAGCTTCTTTTAACAATCGTTCAAATAAATTAATCGCATTTTTATTGCGTCCTTGATCTGCGTAAAGATTACCAAGTCGTGTAAGCAAAGTATAAAACGCATCTTTCTCACCAATATTTTTAAAATAATCCCACGCCTCTTGTACATCTTCCGTCTCTGTCCACACCATGATTAAATCATTCAATGCCTCATTCTTTAAATTAATCACATTCGTCTTTTCTTTTTGAACATCTGACAATTTGATGACCAATTTAAAAGAGGTCACAGCCTTTGCATAATTTTCTTTTTCCTCGGCATTTGATTTTGGTTTGGTGTTGTAATACGTCCAACCGAGTTTATACACCGCATAGGGATAGGCTTTAGAATTTTTATAATTCATCACCGCTTTATAAGATGAAAGAGCATCTTTCATCTTATGTTTATCAAAATAAAATTCACCCATTGCTAAATATGTATCAGGTAAAATCGGTGATTGCGGATAATTGGCAATTATTTTTTTGAAGTACATGAGAGCATTATCATTACCGATACGAGCTAGTGTTTTTCCAAGTTCAAACATGATTGCATCCGAACGTGGGTGCTTAGGAAATTCAGCTATAAGTTTACGGTAAGCATCCACCGCCTTATTCATTTCTTTCTTAGAGTTTTTGTTGGATAATCTCGGTTCGTTACCTTTCTTTTTATTACTGTTCCAATTTTCATATCGCTTGTTGTAATCCTCTAATTCAACTTCGCGAAGGTAATCGTGTCTTTCGACATAGGTTTCCCCAAGCCGCAAAAACAATTCAAATCGCCTCGCTCCTTTCGGGTTTGCTTTGAGTAACTGTTGAATCGAATCCACTGTTTTAAGTCGAATCTCATCCGCTTTTTTTTGTGTCTCTAAATCAGCATTACTTCCTGTGTCAGAAAAATATTTTGCATGATCTTCCATACTCGGACCCGCTTGATTCGCTTTGCCTTGAGCTAGACTTGCTAGCAAAAAATAATTCATGGTAAAAAATAAAAGTCTCATTGCAACACCTCTCTTCTAATGACTTGCCTGACACTCAGGCTTTACATCATAAATATAAAATCCTATTTCATCCCACCAATACTCATTCTTATCATCCGTCGCCCAAGATTGTCCTTGTTTTGCCCACCCGCGAATATTTTTAAGAGATGATACGGATGTAATTTTACTCGCAGCATGAAGTTCTCTACCAAGAATTTTTTCTTTTTCACTCATGAGTAATTCCAAAGACAAAAACTGAGCTTGCGAATTTAGTCTGTCATAATTTTCTCTCAAATCCTTTAATTCCGATAAATATGTTTCTCCTAAACTATTTTTTAAACTTTGATTCCATTTTGTAAGTAAACTAATTGCTTCAGCATCACCAACACGCGATCCATAAATTCCGTCTTTTTTAATTTTAGAAAGTTCTTCATCGACAAAACTTAATTGCTCTTTATAAAGAAGCATCGAATCTTTATTGGCTGCTGTTTCCAAAATATTTCGAGGAATTCCTAACGCTGATTCGGAAATTCCACTCTCAAGATTTTCAAATAATGTATAGGCTGTTTGTGAATTTAATCTTTTACGATCTAAAAATTTTTCAAGCTTCTCTACACCCTCTGCGTGTTTATGAATAAATTCGTTGAGAGCCAAACGAGCATTATCATAATGACACATCCAGTAATAGCTGATGGAACGCAAAAGCGATGCTTCAGGATTAAATTCATTTTTGAAAAATGGACTATCCACACTATACAATGCCCCAAGAGCATGATTGGGATAGCCGCCCATAAAGAGAGCCCATGACTGTTCAAAAAGTGCATCGTAAAACAGAAAACTGTTTCGTGAAACTTGCCGATAATTATAAATGGATTTCTTAAAATCTTTTTCTTGATAGAAAATTCTAGCTAATGCTAGGTAAGTATAGTTTTTAATATCTTCTTTGGTTTCAGCTTCAAGTGAAGATAATTCCTCCGATGTGGGATAAAGAATATTGTTAAAACTCTCCATCGCTTTTTCTAATTTGTTACTATCATAATAAATCATTCCTTTTTGATATTGTGACGGAATAAAATACCGATCACGAATTTGGAGTTTATTAAAGTTCTCAATCGCTAATTCCGTTTGGTGGTTTCGCTCATAATGCGTCCCGATAAAATAATACCAATCACGCCCAAATTGTTCTGAAGTGTTTTTTTGCATTTCCTTTTCTTTAGCTAATGTAATGAGAATTTCTTGAATGGGTCGAACCTTCGAAGTTGAACGCAACACTTCCCACGCTGGAGAAAAATCTTTCGCATAAGGAGTCGTTGCTAAACTTAATGCTCGTGTTGCATAAAGCGATGCTGCAATCGGATATCCAGCTCTCATTAAAAGATGAGACTGTAATTGCACAAGTTCAGCACGACCATTCGGATGAACATGATCGGTAAGTTCTCTGAGAGTCAACGTTCTTTTCCATAAACCACTGTCGTCTATTTTTCGTGAGCGATAATCTTGTTTAGCTCTTTCAAATGTCGAGTTGAAGTGATTTTTTTCAAGAGAGTAATCTTCAACTTTTACTTTTTTAGGAGGATTAACTTTTTTCTTGTTGGGTTTTGCTACAATCTCAGATTCAGAATAAATAAACCCCAAAAGAACAAACATCATTTTTATCCAGGATCTTTTTTTTATTTTTAATAAACTTTTCATAACTTTTTATTTCCTAAAAAAAGAAATAACTTCCCCCTAAGTCCATTCCCCAAGCATGTCGTGTTGATTCTTTACCGCCACGAGTTTCTGAAAAAATGCGATCACGGAAATCAATGCGAAAAGAATATTTATTAGAAATATAAAATCTCTCACCCAACCCAAATAGAAATCCTGTCTTATTACCCTGATCTGTTGTCAATGAAGTTAGACCCGTCGTAAAATAAATATCCGTATATACAATCATCTTATCTATTAAATTAAGTTTACCGTAGAAAGGTGCAGCGACAATATTGAAATCTGTTGCTTGATGAATCGCATTGACTTCAGGATCAGGCGATATGATAACTTTTGTATTTTCGATAGGATGATATTGCAGTTTGTTGAGAGCTTTTTTATCATCCGTATCACTTACCACTGTCTTAAAAAACTGTCCTTCTAACCCCAGCCATTCCGATAGATAAAAACTGGAACGAAGACCGTAAGATTTGGTACTCGTATAGGCTTCGTTTAACTGAATACCCAAAACAAATCCAACTTCTAAACGTTTTGCTTTAAGAAAAAAACGATTTTGCAAAACGGAAACAGGAACACCAATATTCGACTCAGTATTGTCTTCTGTCTGTGCTTCAAGATGTGAATAGGCCAAAAAGAAAAGAAGCGTAAAAATTTTTTTAATATGACAACCCATTAAAGAATGCTCCTCTAAAAATTATTAATGAAGTAAAAGAAAACACCTTTCCCCTTACTCTCATGGAAGCTCTTCGGAAAAACGATATAAAAGTTTAGAAAAAATTAGAGTTCATGATGAATTTAAAACGGTGCTTATTTTTTAACCTGCTATATTTTTTGAAATAATGAACTGTTTTTAGAGTTTTAAGCATTTGCTTTTGATTTATTTTCAACCTTAAAAACTGCCTAAAAGTTGCTTCCAAAGTCAAGCTAAGTCTATAATAAAGAAAGAACAATTTTAAATTTTATGATTTCAAAATAGTGAACACGGCTAAATTTTTTTAAATAACCGCCGACAACACAGATGAAATCATTTTTTGAGTGTTTAAAAAAATGGTCTAGTGTGACCAGCAACTTTAAACATGGGAGATAAAACCATGAGTGAGATGAGTAATCAAACA
>CAZFSQ010000058.1:0-9177 GCA_964521975.1 uncultured Oligoflexales bacterium
TAAAAGATTTACACCATTTCTAATTAAAGGCTCCATCATTTTATAGAGCAAAAGATTTTCACTTCCTAGTACAACAAAAATAAAATCACGTAAAATTTTTTCATCAAACTTCAAATCATTTTCCATGCGAGGAGCAACACCGGAGAGATTGCTATTCAGAAGATCCGAGGCACTCGACCTAGAAGTTTTCCACTGCCCTACTTCAAACCTTAGATCATAATACTTATCACCTTGCCTAGTCGTAAAAATTAGACTCTCAATTAAATGTTGATGTGGATCATATTTAAAAAGTAAATCAGTGGGACCATCTCCTCGGTAAACATGAGTATATTTTTTTTGCATAAGGAGATGAACATTTTCTTTACTAATTTCAATTAAACTTTTTCCTCGCTGCGAATTTTCAATGATGGGTCTTAAGGCGAGTAATGTTTCAGGGGTATCGTGAATGATCGAACATCCCAGAACAGTATCTTTTTTGAATACCAGTTTCATCCTCATTTTAATCGACAGATCCAAAATTTTTAATTCAATATCATGAAAAGGGGTTATCTCTTTTTCAATAGCTTTAACGGCCAGAACGCCAAGGCCGCTATAACTAATGTTTTTAACATTTCCGATGAGTTCTCCTTTCAGATCAACGATCCTAGCTCCTAAGAAATTTGCTAGAGAATGTCTTTCATAATACCTAGCGTTGAGCAGCTTTTTTTCGGAAAGAATTCTTTTTTCTCGGTAATGGGGTAATATTTTTTCCATTAATTTTTTCAACATATCTTCCTTTTTCGGTAAGACTTCTATATTCTTTAAGCTTCAAAGCGTTGCTTTTTTGCAAATTTCCTGTTAAAAAGGCAGTGTTCTCGATAGGCTTAAACCCATAAAAATGTTGGCCTACCACTGGTAAATCTCATCAATTTACGGTGCGTTTAGGCCATTTTATTTTGAGCTAAATTAATGAAAGAAAATATAAACGAAGAAATTCTTTTGAAGATTAAAGGAGAAGTGGGATCTCTTTTGTCTGATAAAGGGTATGAGTGTGTTCGGGCGGATTGGAACGATGTGGAAAAAGTTTTAGGTATTTATCTTGATTTATTTCCAAAGCAGTCCTCTGCGATTACGATGGAGCAAATTGTTGTTGCTTCAAGGTTAATCAATCAAAATCTAAATTTTGATCCTTATTTTCAAGGAAGCTATTCCCTGGAAGTTTCTTCTCCGGGAGTTTGAGTAAATAATCATTTACAGAAGGGATAAAAAATTATGGCTGAATTAGACCTACTAGGAAAAGATGCAAAATTAAATAGAGTGATCACGGCGGTGAGTAAAGACAAAAACTTGGACAAGGCATTGATTGTGGATGCTCTTGAACAAGCGGTGATTCACGCAGCAAGAAAACATCTTGGTCCTACAGCAGATTTGGAAGCTCATTATAATGAAGAGCTCGATGAGATCGAACTTTTTCAATTTAGAACAGTTGTTGAGGCGATCGCGGATAAAGAGCGAGAAGTAACTGTGGATGAGGCACATAAACTTGATTCTGAATCTGTAGTAGGCGATTCTTTGGGTGTTAAAATCGAAGCATCTAAATTTGGTCGTATTGCGGCTCAATCAGCAAAGCATATCATTGTACAAAAAGTGCGTGACGCTGAGCGTGGACAAGTTTACGAAGAATTTAAGGATCGCGTGGGTGAGATTATGAGTGGCCACGTTAAACGCATTGAGCGTAGCGATATCATCGTGGATCTTGGCCGAGCCGAAGCGATTATCCCTTACAAAGAACAAGTCCCTTTTGAAAAATATCGCGTTAAAGATAGAGTGCAAGGTTATGTTGTCGAAGTAAAACGTTCATCGCGTGGCCCTCAAATCGTGATGTCGCGAGCTCATACAGGGTTTTTAGTTCGTTTATTTGAACAAACAGTGACAGAAATATACGATGGCATTGTTTCTATTGAAGCTGCTGCTCGTGATGCAGGACAGAGGTCAAAAATTGCGGTTTATTCTCGCGATTCAGCAGTTGATCCCGTAGGTGCTTGCGTTGGAATGAAAGGGGCAAGAGTTCAAGCGATTGTGCAAGAACTGGGCGGTGAAAAAATTGATATTATTCCCTATGACCGTGACCCAGCAAAATTAGTTTGTAATGCTCTAGCACCCGCTGTGGTGTCGAAGGTTATCGTGGATGAAACAAATCACAGTATGGAAGTGATTGTTGGAGATGATCAGTTGTCATTGGCGATTGGTAAAAAAGGGCAAAACGTTCGTCTTGCTGCTCAACTGACAGGTTGGCGTCTTGATATCAAGAGTGAGTCAAAACTTGAACAAATGATGCAGGGTGCTAAGGCATATTTAGCAACAATTCCTGGAGTGGGCTCTATGCTTGCGGGAATTTTAGTGAATGAAGGTATTAAAAAGCCTAGTGAAATTGTTGCGGCAGGGCCAAGAATTTTATCAAGATTGTTAAATTTAGATCAAGCGGCCGTTGATGCAATTATTGAACATGCTGATGATATGTATGATGAAATTCCTGAAGAAGTTTTAGAGTCCATTAAAGCTAAGGCTGTTCAATCAGCAGAAGAAAAAGAATTATTTGCGAATTCAAGTGCCGCACCTGAGGCTCCTAAAGAATCTAAGGATGAAAAAGCGGATGCAATTTCTAAAGAAAATAGAGCCGATCGTATCAAAATGTTTTCTGATCTAAAGGGTGTTGGAGAGGCAGCGGCTCACGCACTAGCTGATGCTGGTTATGCAACAATTGGTGATGTCGTTGCGGATTCTGCCGAAGAAGTTGGAATGAAAACAGGGTTGTCTTTGGGTGTTGCAAAAACAATTCAAATAGCTGCGGATCGTTATCTTCAAACCTTAAAAAGGAGAAGTGACGACGAATAAAAGTTTTTTACTAACTGTAATTTTTTCGTAGCATTGAGGTCACTATGTCTAAACTAAGAGTTTATGAACTCGCTAAAGAATTAAATATCGACAATAAAATTTTAATTGGAAGAATTAAAACGATGGGAATTGATGTTCAATCCCATCAGAGTTCATTATCCAATGAAGATATCAGTCGTATTAGATCATCTATTGCATCAGGATTGAATGTGCCTTCGATGGTAGGGAGTAGCTCGGCTGCGTCAGCTAGAGAGACAGATTCTAAAAAAGTAGTTATCAGAAGAAGGCGAGCGAATAGTCCTAGTGAAGGACCTGCGGGAAGTGAAATTCAACCAGCAGCAGAAATTCAAGTTTCTTCCAATGAACAGACAGGCACACAACAAGTAGTAAATGATTCTTTAGATTTGGAAGCAAGTCATAAAGTAATGGCGACGGAAGAAGCAGTAATGCCCCATTCTTTAGAGACAAGAATTGAGGGGGGAGAAAGTAAAGCATCGAACCTTCAAAGTGTAGAAAGCTCAATAACAACCTCTACTACTACCAGTACCAGCCAACCGTTACGAAGGGTCCAATCTTTTTCAGGAGCAACCATCGTAAGAAAGGCAACGGCAGAAGAGTTAGAACAAAATAAACAAAGAGAAGATTCTCGCTTTAGACGAGATGTTCGTACCAAAGAAGACAGTCGAGGAAGGCGTGTAGCGTCTCATGATTTTAGTTCGATTGGGCGTTCGAGTACTTTAGGTGGGCAAGGTGGATTGGATCAATTTCCTTTAACTTCTGATTTGGATCAAGAGCGGCGATTAGATAAAAGTAAATTATCTGTCGAAGAAGAGGAAACAGAAAGTCAAAAGATTGCAAAAAAACAAAAAATTCGTCGAGCAAATAGTACGATGACTTTAAGAGCACTATTGAGCAAAGTGGATGAAGAAGATGGTGGAGTTATTGATGCGGAAACAGGTAGTGAAAATTTACCAGAAGATTCTACAGCCTCAGAAAGTGGGACTATTAAGACGGTATACACACCAGCGGTATCTGCGACGAGAAAAAGAGATATCAAGAGAAGAAAAGATTTGAAAAAAACACAAGTGACAGTTCCTCGTGCGGCGTACCGCATTGTAAAAATGACAGACAATATTTCAGTATCGGAGTTGGCACGACAGCTTAGTATTAAAGCAACGGATATTATTAAAAAGCTCATGGATCAGGGTGTAATGGTAACCATGAATTCACCATTAGACGTTGATACAACAACACTCATTGCGAATGAATATAAGTTTGAAGTTGAGAGTAAAAAACTTACTTTTGAAGATATTTTAGGGGCTTCTGACTACGAGGAAAATCCAGAAAAAGCAGAATCACGCCCACCGATTGTAACAATTATGGGACATGTGGATCATGGAAAAACTTCCATTTTGGATGCTATTCGCGAATCCAATGTTGCCCAAGGAGAAAAAGGCGGAATTACTCAGCATATTGGAGCGTATACAGTTAAAAAAGATGGAAAGACGATTGCCTTTTTAGATACACCTGGTCACGAAGCTTTTTCAGCAATGAGGGCAAGAGGAGCTAAGGTGACAGATATTGTGGTTTTGGTGGTTGCTGCTGATGATGGGGTGATGCCACAGACTATTGAAGCGATATCTCACGCTAAGGCGGCCGATGTTCCAATTGTGGTTGCAGTAAATAAAATGGATAAACCCAATATCAATTTAGATCGTATTTACTCTGAACTTTCTGAGCATGGAGTTCAGGCAGAGGATTGGGGTGGAGATATTCAATTTGTTAAAGTGTCGGCATTGAAAAAAACAGGATTAAGTGAATTATTGGAAGCAATTTTATTGCAAGCGGATGTTTTGGAGTTAAAAGCCGATCCGACAGTTTTGGCTAAAGGGTCTGTGATTGAAGCCCATCTTGATAAAGGTCGAGGCCCTGTTGCGACACTCATGATTCAAAGTGGAACTCTTAAGTCGGGACAGTATTTAATTGCTGGGAGTAAAGTAGGTCGTATCCGCACAATGCAAAATCATATGGGACAGAAATTGTCGCAGGCGACTCCTTCGACTCCTGTTGAGATCGTCGGTTTATCTGAAGTGCCTTCTGCTGGGGATCTTTTTTATGCAATTCACGATGAGCAAAAAGCAAAATATGCAGTGAACTTTTTAGCAGAACAGGAAGCATCATCGAATATAAAATCTGCAAAAGCAACTTTGGATAATCTACTTGAAAAAATTCAAGAGAGTGGAAGACTAGAGGTGCCTATTATCATCAAAGCTGATACGCAAGGTTCATCCGAAGCAATTGAAGATGCTCTCAAAAAAATTAATTCCCCCAAAGTTTCTAATCGGGTTATCCATCGGGGAGTGGGTGGAGTGAATGAATCGGATGTCGCTCTTGCCGAAGCAACTCATGCAGTTATTGTCGGATTTAATGTTCGAGCAGTTCGCGGCTTAGAAGAAGAAGCAGAACATAAAGGTGTGGTGATAAAGTTTTTTGGAATTATTTATGATTTAATTGATGCGGTCAAAGCGATCATGGCAGGTAAATTACCTCCAATCCTAAAGGAAGTTGTTCAGGGTCATGCACAAGTTAAGATGCCGATTAATATTCCTAAGATTGGTGTTATCGCGGGGTCTAATGTTTTAGATGGAAAAGTTTATAGAAACTCTATCATGCGAGTGATTCGTGATGAAGTCGTCATTTATCAAGGAAAAATTTCATCCCTCAAACGATTTAAGGATGACGTAAAAGAGGTTGCTTCAGGGTATGAGTGCGGTATTGGAATAGAAGGGTATAATGATTTAAGAGAAGGAGATGTGTTGGAGGCTTTTGAAGTTCAAGAGCATGTAGCACAACTGGAATAAAATGACGATGATGAGCGACGTAGCACAACTGGAATAAAAATGATGATGATGGAAAAACTTCGGCACACAAAACTTGCGGATCATATTAAAACAACTCTTGCGGAGTGTTTTATGGGCGGACAACTTTCCGACCCAAGATTGGAGGGGATGACCATTACGCGAGTGAGGTTGACGAAGGATCTTCAACTTGCGTCTGTTTACTTTAGAAGTTTTGGTAATTTTGACAATAAAACTCTCTTACAAGGACTTCAGTCGGCTAAGGGTTATTTAAGAAATAAAATTGCCGAATCTCTCGATGTGAGACGAGTACCAAATTTACGATTTTTCTTTGATGATAGTGAAGAAAAATTGGAAAAAATTGAATATTTACTTCAAAATTTAAAATAAAAAATTGAATCCAGAAAAAAAAGAAAGTTTTGGAATTATCCCTATCTATAAACCAGTTGGGATGACCTCAAAAGATATTTCTCGAAGACTTATCCGAAAATTTGGCAAAATTAAAATGGGACATGCAGGTACGCTAGATAAATCAGCCGAAGGGGTTTTGCCCATCTTGATTGAAGATGCTACTAAGTTTCAAGATTACTTGGTGGACCATCCTAAAAGTTATGAGTTTGATATTCAATTGGGTGTAGAAACGGATAGTGGAGATTTAGATGGTAAAGTTTTAAAAAAAGCAGCACCTCCTTTTTTACAAATAGATGATTTTGAAATTATTTTAAAAGACTTTTTGGGAGAATATGAACAAACACCTCCTATTTATTCAGCGATTAAGCATAAAGGAATGTCTCTACATCAATATGCAAGAAAAAAGCTTGATCAAGAAATTGATATTGAAAAGTTTAAACGTAAGGTAGCGATATATGATATTTCGATTCTTAAATACGATATTAAAAATTTCTTAGCTAGTTTTTCTGTGACCTGTGGCAAAGGAACTTATGTGCGATCGTTGGCTAAAGATATTTGTACGAAGCTTAAAACTATTGGGGTGGTAGTCAAATTGGTTCGTACAGCATCATCAGGGATTGAATTAAAAAATACAGTTCATATTTCTGCAATAGAGAATTCCGATCAAGAACTAGAAAAGTGGCTTTTGCCTGTTGAAAAATATTTGACGAAACTTCCGCAAATAAAACTTCCAGGAGAAAACTGGAAGAAGGAATTACTTTTTGGTAAAACAATATATCTGCAAAAAAATTGTTTTAGAGACATAAAAGAAGCAGAGTTGGGAAATGATAGCAGGGCATGCGTTTTATATAGTCATGATGAAAGTTTTTTGGGAATATGTCAAATAAGAGTGGTCGATCCACAAACAAAAGAAATCGAAGTCAAATTAAAAAGGGGATTAAAACAATGAACTCAAATTCTGCAAATTATCTTTTTACCAGTGAATCTGTTAGTGAAGGACATCCTGATAAAGTTGCTGATCAGATTAGTGATGGGGTATTAGATGCTCATTTGAAGCTTGATCCAAAAGCACGAGTGGCATGTGAGACATTAGTCAAAACAGGTCTTGTGATGATTGCAGGAGAAATTACATCCAAGTCCCATGTTGATTATTCGGAAGTAGCTCGAAAAGTAATTAAAGACATTGGCTATAATGATCCTGATTTAGGTTTTGATTATAGAAGTTGTGGGGTTCTATGTCAGGTAGAACAACAATCACCTGATATTGCTCAAGGTGTCGATGCTGGGTCAGATAGAAAAGAAGAGTTAGGAGCTGGGGATCAAGGGATGATGTTTGGTTTTGCCTCAAAGGAAACCCCGGAATTTATGCCAGCTACCATCGCATTTTCTCATCGCGTTGTAAAAAAATTAGCGGAAATTAGAAAATCGCAAAAAGTAAATTTTTTAAGACCGGATGCTAAAAGTCAAGTGACGGTAGAGTATCAAAATGGAAAATTGAAAAGAGTTCATACAATTGTTGTTTCAACACAACATCATCCAGATGTTGATACCAAAACACTTCGTGATTTTGTAGTGGATGAAGTAATTAAAACTTCGATTCCAAAAGAATTGCTACAAGATACAAAATTTTTAATCAACCCGACAGGACGGTTTGTCGTTGGTGGGCCGCACGGTGATTGCGGTTTAACGGGAAGAAAAATTATTGTTGATACATATGGTGGACACGGTGCTCATGGTGGAGGTGCTTTTTCAGGAAAAGATCCAACAAAGGTGGACCGTTCCGCAGCGTATATGGCTCGTTTTATTGCGAAAAATCTTGTTGCGGCAGGAGCGATGGAGAAATGTCTTGTTCAGTTAGCCTATGCGATTGGTGTGGCAGAACCCGTGAGCGTGTATGTCGATTCTTATGGCACGTCTCAAAAATCGCCAGAGCAGCTTGAAACATTAGTGAGAGAAATTTTTCCTCTCAGACCGCAAGGAATTATTGATTGTTTGGAATTACGACAACCCATCTATCAACAAACAGCAGCGTATGGGCATTTTGGTAGAAATGAGTTTCCATGGGAAAAATTAACTCTCGTTAATAAAATAAAAGAAAAAATTTAATTTGAAATTTGAACGTCGTAAAAGAATTTGGATTGTCGATCATGCTTTCCAGTTTCGTTACGGTAGGGCGGCATTATTTTCTGGATTAGCATCCACATTTTTGACCGCATCGCTTATTTTAATTCCTCTTTGGGCATTTGATTTTTTAACGGATGTGTCAGCTTTGCCTCCACCTGTTTTTGTGGGGATGGGGTTTGCTGTTTTTTTCAATGCTTTGATTTTGGGGCTTTATGGAACTATGATGATGCATCGTATTGCGGGGCCGCTTTTTAGAATTAGTAAAGTGTTACGGATGATCGGGTCGGGGTATTGGGGAAATACTAAGCTAAAATTGCGACAGACAGATGAAATGCAATATTTAGCTCGAAAAATAAATGAAATGATAGATGAGATCGTAAAAATTTCGCAGAGGGATTTAAAAATTGCCTCCGAAATTCAAGAAAAAATTTTTAAAATTGAAAAAAGACACAAGATCAAAGACAATGAAGAAGAAGTTAAGCAAATTACAACTCAAATAGAGATATTAATCAAAGGGCTGAAAGCTCGGCTTGGAGAATGAAAAAATGATTGATTGGTTAGAAGGGGAATTGATTCATAGAAATGCCAATCACGTTATTGTCAATTGTAGAGGTGTAGGTTATGGGGTTAATGTAACCACGCCTGCGTTTTTTAAATTTGTCAAAATTCCATCGACTATTTCACTTTGGATCAAAACAATTGTCCGAGAAGATGATATTAGGCTTTTTGGTTTTGAAGTTCTCGAAGAAAAAATGGCCTTTGATCTTTTGATGGGAATTTCAGGAGTGGGACCAAAGGTTGCTATGGCAATTCTATCGTCTTTGACATTAGCTGAATTGAAGACAATTGTAATTTTAGAGGACATTCATGGTTTGACGGTTGTTCCTGGAATTGGTTCAACCAGTGCAGA
>CAZFSQ010000059.1:0-9168 GCA_964521975.1 uncultured Oligoflexales bacterium
CATCAAACAAATCAATTTCCATAATTCGCGAATCAATGTTCTTAACTAATGATTGATAATTAGTTGGGCTGCGTAAATTATAGTGGATATAAGTAAGAGAAGATAAATTAATTGAATTATTCATGATTGAACTTGCCTCTTGGCTTTGCCAGGAATTTAGATCTCCTTGTTGGAGTTTAAAAAAGTAATCACCGTTTCCAATGACACGTTCAAAAGTAAAATGCAAAAGACTTCTAGCAGCATTTCCCTGACTAGTAGTTGACGGATTGTTTTTTAGAATATTTAAATAGCTTTTGATGAGTCGTAAATTTTCTTCTGTAAGAGAGTTTTTATATCTATCCAATAAAAAAAACAACGCTCTAGCTCTTCCCCAATTGGTAATATAATAGATCCCTGCCTGAGATATTCCAAGATTTTTAATTGTGGTGTCTAATAATGAGTGAATTAAATCAGAGTCGTTTTCCATGGATTTAGGCAAAAATATAAGCGAATAAAAAATTCTATGCCAACCCAAATTATTTGTCATAAGTGTACTATTATTTATTTTTATAAAACTTAAATAATCGTTTTTGCATTTTTCAGTCATCGTAAATTTAATTCTGTTTTTATTTAAATACACATTTTGATCTAAACGTAATTCTGCGGAACCCTGTATTTCTCCAAATGGGATTTGAGTAAAATTAAGATTTTGAATTAAATTTAAGACAACACGACAAATACCTTCAGCAGAAAAATTGTTTTTAATCGTATAAAAATAATCAAAACTAGGGATGAATTTATTAATGGTTTCAAAAGAAATATTTTCAAAGGGTAATGTCCTTTCATAGTTTAAAAATTTTTCAATGGAACGCGAATCAAATAATTCATTAGGAATTTTAAGAATAATATTTTGAATTAAGTTTTTAGTATTTAATGCTAATTCAGAATGTTGAGTTAATGCTGTTATCAAATATTCAGCATCGGTTTGATCAAATGTCGAGGTATTGCTGTAAGCAAATTGAAGTTGATAAAATCCCGGAGTAATCTTAATATTTTCTTTCAAATATTTTTTTGTTTTATCAATAATTAGTTGATTCTGCTCTGCTTTAATTACGGCCCATTTTTGAAATAAATAATATGATGCAGATTTTAATAAAGTTTCATTTTCAATCTTAAGATAAATGTTGATCATTTCATCCAAACTAAAAGCCTCCCAAAGAGGGGAGTATTTGCATTGTGGGGGCTCTTCTTCTCCTGTGGCAGGACAATGAAATTCATAAATGGGATTTTGTGTTAAATCGACCGTTCTAAGTTTTTTAAACACAGATAAAAACAAATCATCTGTTAAACGGTTTGCGTGAAGATCCAGAAACAAAATATTAGGAAAAAGTTTTACAAAGTTTGTGTTACTTAATTGGCTTTCCGTTATCATTAAAATTTTTGTTTTAAGAAAAGTGTCAGTGCAGTTAATAGAGTCTTTAAACTTAATTTGATTAAGATTGATTTCGGATAATTGATTTAGATAACAAATGTCTTCATTTAATTCAGCATGTGAGATCATAATTTTTTGTAAACTTCGATACTGCGAAAGACTCTCAAAATGAACCCATGAAGAATTTTTAATGGATATTTTTTTTAATTTTTTGAATTGTTTTAAAAATTCAAAATTAAAAGTGTTGTAGTTGATGATTTGCCATGATTCACGTGTCACGGCATTTTCAGCATAAGTATCACAATTACTAAGTCCATAACTTACTATAAATTCTTTAAACTCGTCTGAATTATTTTGTTCACAAAAACTTTTTGCATCTTGAAAATCATCACCAAAAGCAGTTGTTGAAAAATAAAATGCGATGACAAAAATAATTATTTTCATATGTTTCTCCTATAATTTAGACACAATAAAATTCCATTCAGCAAGAGGTGAATTTCTAATCACTTCATCTCTTAAATGTCCGATAATTTCAGAATTAATATTCACTCCGACTTGTGTAAAATTGTGATTAAACTGAACTGTAAAATCATTTATTTGCCAATTGATTGATTTTGAAATGAGAAGCTTTAATTGTTCTTTCCAATCTTGATCCGTCTCATCTAACTTACTTAATTCCTCTGAAATGTATTGAAAATATGTTGTACGTAGAACGTCATAGGCTGAAGAAATTTCAGAACAAACTCCAATGAGTAATTTCCATTCAGCTAAATCCATTTCTTGATAATTAAGATTTCTTATTTTATTTTTAAAGCTGATGAGTAAACCTTGTTTAGCTAACATAATTTGTAATTTAAAAAAATAATTCCAATAAGAATTTTTAATTGTAGATTGTAATAGAGTATTAAGTTTGTTAATCGTCTGGCTTAAATCAAGAAGGTTCACGTTTTCAATATTGTTAAAAATTGGATCTAATAATGTTTGAGCTTGAGAGGGTAGCATAGATCGTACTCTCACATAATCATAAGCTTGACTATGCAGTTCCTTCATTAATAAAATCAGTCTTTTAAGTTTAATAACTAATTCACTATCTGGAGCGTAGGTCTCCAAAATTTTATTGAGCATAGCTTCGGAACCATCTATTTCCTTTTGCGTTGGATACTCATGGACGATCTGCCTAATGGGTAGATATTCTGGGTACAATGCAACTACATCTACAGCAAGTTGCCGCATTTCATGAATACGGTTGAGGCTATTATCGGGAAAAATCGGTAAAGATGGGATAAACAATTCAGAAAAATGATCTATAAATTCGAGTCTCTCAATAAAGTTTTGGTAGATAATGGGAGATGAAATCTCAATTTGTCGAATAATTGGCACAGCTCTTCTCGCTAAATAAACAAAATCCCAAAAAGTAATGATATGTTTTGATTCTGAAACTTTGCGAAAGCTTTGATCTAAAGTATCACCAAAAAGCATTTCCAGTGGGTGGTCTTTGGATGCGTTGAGTCGTTTAATGACAGTGCCTAGAACGCTTAATCCAGGTAACACCCACTGAAAATTAGATCTAATTTCAGAAAGTTTCTCAAAATAATTACCGATATTTATTTTTAAAGTGTCGGGTAAATAAAGATATGTTTTGTCAATAAATTTTACGTGAGGATTAATTTCAGTTGCATAAGTTTGATTGAAATTTATTTCTTCAAACAATTTAAAATAATATTTTTCAATTAAGTCAGGATAGTTTTTTATACTCTTATTCCAAAAAGATATTGCATCATAAAACTTCAACCAGTTTATTTCATTAATGGTTGGGCTTAAAATATTTAATTCCAAAAAGCGTTGATAATCCTGAGCACAGGAATGCGAGATATTAAAAAGAAAACGGTTTTTAGCAAGAGTTAGATCATAATTTCTATTGGAAAGTAGAATGATATTTAAAATCGCTCGACAAGGTAGTGATTCGTCGAGCGTGAACATATGTGATCCCAGGGCATTAAAATCGGGGATAAACTTAAAAAGCATTCGTGATGCTTCATCAAAAGATAATTTTTTAAATGAGTCAAATATTTTTGTTTTTGTGTCCAACGAAAAACTTTCGTTAGGTGTATTAAAAATAATATTTTCCCAATAGGTTTTAAATTCATTCCCTCTTATTTCTGAAAAATAATTGGTTGTGATTTTATCCATGACATTCTGTTCATTAATTACCAACTGTTTATTGGTGATTATGGTGTCTATAAATCTTAGACGTGAAAGATCAAATTTAATGTCTTTAGAGGCAAAATCAGAAATTGTTTTTTTTAAAATTATATTTAACTGATCCAAAGGAATTTCAGTCCTTTTATTAGTAAAAAATTCCGCTGCTTTTTCTAAAATGGTCGGGTTCTTGGTTGCTAAATAAATATCCACAACTTCTTGCAGAGTAAAGGCATCCCAAAGCGGTGTAAATTTACAATTGATCGTTTCATCCAGTTCATTTTTTGGACAATTTTGTTCATAGACAGGATTCCAAGTTAGATCGACATATTGCAATTCTTTGTGTGAGCTTAAAAAGCTAATATCTGAGAAAAGATTTTTAGATAAATTAAGGACAACAACACCGGGGAAGGCTTCAAGCCATTTTGCGTTATTAAATTTACTATCAGTTAAGGTTAAGAGGGTAACTGATTTGAGTTTCTCATCGCGGAGTTCAGAAAAATTCTCCTCCACAACTTGATTAAAATTCATTTCTTCTAATTGAGCATGTTTTAAAAGAGAAGAAAAATTTTTCCAACTCGATTTTTTAATCGTAATTTTTTTTAAGTTTTGAAACCCTTCTAAAAAATAAAAATCAAAATTTGTATAATCAATAATACGATACTCCTCCCGCCCTACAGCCGCTTGAGCATAAACATTACAATCATCAAACTTTGAATAGTTTAAAAACTTTTGAAAATCTTCGCTTGTAATAGATTCACAAAATTTTTTAGCTTCTTCTAAACTTTTGATTGTGGATGGGGCGAGGTCATAAAATTTTGAGCAAGCTGATAATAAAAAAATTACAAAAATTTTTTTCATATTAAAACTCCAGCACATTAAATTAGAAAGGTTGAGTTCCTTCTATTTTACTGTGGTTTCGTTTTTTTATGAAGCTCTAGTGTAAAAAGTTTTTCTTAAAAGTTGATGGTGATTCATTAAATACTTCTTTAAATAATCTTGAAAAATGAGCGGGGTTGCTAAAACCACAATCAAATGCAATATCCGTTAATTCAGTTTGTGGATTTTGTTTAATCAGTTCACCTGCGACAAAGATACGAGTTCTCCATAGCCATTTGATGGGAGACATTTTTAATTTATTTTGAAAAAGTCGAGATACTTGAAATTTAGATAGATTGGATTTTTTAGATATTTCATCTAAACTTAACGGTTGAGATATATTTGTAATAACGTATTCAAAAATCTTTTTTATCTTAGCATGATTAATGAGAGAGAATGAAGGTTCTGCATAAAAACTTATCAGTTGATTTTCTGCAAGTTGTAACATCATTTTCGTTTTCTCCTTCAAAAGTTAAAGAGCACAAGCTCGACTCAAAGTTCTCTATCGCAACCTCCGTGCCAACTTTTAGATCGCTAAGATTACTGCTAAAAAACATTTTTTTTGTTTTTTTCACTAATTCGGTGGTTCAGGAATTAACCGCTCTTGGATTGCTTTTCGCCCAGACAGAGTCGCCTACGTTTGATTACTTAGCTTTTGGAGATTTTCGCGGTTATGTGGAACCTTGCGGCTGTGATCCAGAAACTGATTTGGGTGGTATTAAACGTCTCGCATCTTTTTTAGAAAAGGAAAAACTGCTTTCACCCAATTTGTTTTTGTTTAGTTTAGGAAATCATATTTTTCCGAATAAAAATTTAATGGATATTAAAGCACCGATCATTTATGACGCCGTTTTATTTTTAAAACCTAAGGCTTCTCTTTTTAATTATGGGGAAATATTATTTTGGCAAAATGATCCATCCCAATTCTTAAATAAAAAATCCCTCAATTTAGTTTTAAGTAATATGGGTGAAAAAAATAAAAAGAAATTTCCATCTCAATTAAAAAAAATTATAGAGATAGATAAAAATAAATTTGTCTTGGGTTATGTTTCTCCCCAATTGTTTAATTCAGAAGTTTTTCTTAAACCAATATCTCAAATGAAACTGGGATGGAAAAAATTAAAAGAGCAAAAGAAAGACAGTCATTGGCTTTTATTATTTTCTGGTCCGCAGAAGGAATTAGAAGAAATTTATCAGGAAAAAATTTTTGATGAAATTATTTCATCAAATCCAGAAATTTGGGATGTAGAACCTAATAAAACAGAACACCAAGAAGAGTCAAAACTCATCAGAATTCGTGAACAAGGAAATCCAATGATTTGGTCTACTCCGATCGGTGGTCAGGGTGTTCTGCGTGGTGGAAGTTTAAGAAACAAAGTAGCACCTTTATTAAACGACTTGTTTAAGAAGGAAACTGATTTTATTTCAAAATCGCAAAATGAAAATTCCCTTATCTACGTTTCTTGGCTTGAAAAAAAATTTGATGATTTGATCTCTCCTTTAGATAAAATCTATAAAAATTACAAAAAAAAGCTAGATCGTGCATTTGATGAACAAGTAAAAAAGAAAAGTAAAAATCTTGGAGATTCAAATTTTTCAGGGGCAGAAACTTGTCGCAGTTGTCACGCGGAGGCTTATAAAGTTTGGCAGAACTCCCATCATGCCAAAGCTTTTGCAACTCTCGAACAAAAATCTCAGGATAAAAATATTGAATGCGTTGCTTGTCATGTCCTGGGGTTCCATGATTCAGGCGGATTTATTTCCAAAGAAAAGACACCGCAGTTTTTCAATGTCCAATGTGAAAATTGCCATGGAGCTGCTCAAAAACACGCTAAATCTCCCTTGACAGACAAGCCGATCCAAAGCGATCCTAAAAAAGCGTGCCTGGGTTGCCACCATCCCCCTCACTCCAGTTCATTTCTTTTTGAGACGTATTGGCAAAAAATTAAGCATTAAACTTAAAAAGGCTTGTCATGACGGGATTATATTGATAAAAATTTCATTTGGGGATTTTTCAGTCCCGATGTTTATAAATTAAGGAAACCACAATATGTCAAAGATGAAAACAAGAAAAGCTGCTGCAAAAAGGTATATGCCGGTTCCATCAGGAAAAGTTAAATCCAAACGTGCCGGTCGCCGCCATCTTTTACGAAAAAAGAATCGCTCACGTAAGAATGATTTGAAGGGTACTAACTATGTTCATCCATCAGCTGTGGATTTGGTACATGGTTGTTTGCCGTATGCATCTAAGTGCTAACGAAATAAGTTTTTGAATTTTTAGATTGAGGTAATTTGAAATGGCAAGAGTTAAACGCGGGACCAAAGGCGTTAAAAGAAGAAAAAGAATTTTAGCTTTTACTAAAGGCTACCGGATGACTCGGAAGAATCATATTAGCACAGCGATGCATGTGTACAGGCGTGGTCTTGTCTATGCTTATCGTGATCGTCGAGCTAAAAAACGTGATTTTAGATCACTCTGGATTCAAAGAATCAATGCAGCGGTTCGTGCTTTAGGAATGAAATATTCTACATTTATGAACGGTCTTAAAAAAGCCGGAATTGAACTTGATCGCAGTGTTTTATCGAATGCGGCCATTCGCGAGCCTCTATTCTTTAACTCGCTTGTAGAAAAAGCTAAAGCAGCTTTAATAAAATAAAGGTTTTGCAGTACAAAACTAATTACTACTAATTTCTTTAACCCAATTAATTACAGAAGAAAGTCTTTTCATCAGTCCTGAGTTTTGACTCAGGATAGCATGGTGAAGATTTTTTTCCATTTCAAAATAAATGAGTCCAAGTATGGTGGCATATTTTGGATCAAATTTTTTGGATGGTGAATATTGCTGAAGTTTTGGTTGGATTTTTTCTGTGGGGGCATGAAAAAAATGTGTTAATTGTTTATCTAACTTATAGAGATGACTTCCCCCTCCAGTGATTAGTAACCCAGCACCAAGAGAATTTTCGTAAGGGAAAAAAGATTTTTTAAGTAGCTCCATCCATTCGATAGTACGCGACAAAATAATTTTCATAATCCAGGTTAAATCCACATGCTCCTCAATTTGATGGCTCAGTTTTTTTAAGTTTTTATCAAGGTCTAAAATTTCTGAACGAGTAAGATGATTAAGTTTTAAAGATGTCTTGAGGTGTTCTGCTTCGTGAAAAGGAATTTTTAAGCCGATCGCAAGATCATTTGTAAAATGATTTCCGCCTAGGTCGAGGGAAAAAATTTTTTTAGGTTTTCCATCTTGGTAAATAATGCCATCCGTTGTGCCTCCACCGATATCAACGAGAGCACACCCCCTTTGCTTTTGTTCTGAAGAGAGGGCAACCTGAGCTGAAGCATAAGGTTCGGCATATACATTTTTTACTTTAAGACCTATTTGATTGCATAGGCGAATTAAGTCTAGGACATAGTTTTTATCACAGTCAATCATAAGATATTCGATGTGGAGTTGGTGTCCTGCAAAACCAACTGGATAATCACAGGTTCGTTCATCCACGCGAAATGAAATCGGTGTATTGTGTAATAAATAACGATTGGGACTGTCGTAAGAATCAAAAGTTTTTTGGTTAAAGCAAATCAAATCGGATTCCAAAATAGTTTTGCCATTAATGTCGAAAGATTTAGAAACAATAAAGCTTTTTAAATGATTTCCAGCAATACCCACCACGATGTCATGAATATCTGTACCGAACTGTTTTTCACTTAATTCAATAAGCTGATTCAAAACTTTTTCTACTTCACTCCAGTTAGAGATCATCCCGCGTCGCATTCCCTGTGCAGGTAGAGTGACCATATCCAAAAAAGGTGTTTCTTCCTCTTGATTAAGGTTTTGCTTAAAGCAGGCGAGACAAAATTTAGTTGTGCCCAAGTCCAGGCTAAAAATTGGTTTCATAATTTTGTTTTCTCCACCTCATTCTCACCTAATTCTGCATATTCAATAAACGCCTTTCCTGAATAGTCGAGTTCTATTTTACTTATTTTTTTATGGGGAATTTTGTTTGAAAATGAAGTTTCAAAAATATGCTGTAGGCTTTTAATTTTTTGTTCAAAGGGCGGAAAACCAAAAAGCACCTCAATATTACTTTCTTTAAGAGCCAGATTAAATCCGCGATGCTCTATATAAAAAACATCTTTTATCTTTTCGCCAATTCCTGACTGAATCAATGCATGATAGAGCTTATTAAGTTCTTTAAGTTTTGAATTTAAATTTTCATCTTCTATAAAATCATGAAGAAGAGGGTAGGGAAATTTTTCTTCGTTCAAATCTAAAATATTGATGTTTCCATAAACCTCTAAATGAGTGGAAACATATTTTATATCTTTACCTAATTGAATAACAAAAAGAGGAGTGCGTGAAGTTGATTGAATTATAAATCCATCTTCTCGAATTTGATGGATGTTGATTTCCTCAAGGTCAAATTTATTGCGGAGTTTCACCGCAATTGATTCTATACTGTTATTTTCTTTTGCATAGAGTCGTATAAATTCTTTCTTGATAGGATCTTTTAAGTTTTCATTGGGGTTTATAACTTGGATTTCTTTGATCGAAGCTTTATGGGTGAGATGATGATTTTTAGTCAGATAAGTAAAAGTTATATTCTTAAAATATTTTTTGAATAAAATTCCTGAAAGTAAAATCAAACTAAAAAATAAAATGAACTTGCGGTTTTGCCAC
>CAZFSQ010000060.1:0-9093 GCA_964521975.1 uncultured Oligoflexales bacterium
TTAGCGAGCGATAAATTAATAAAATCGTTTTGCGTAAAAATAAACCTTGGAATGATAAAAAGATATTCGTAGATACCTGTTGCTAATAAAACGTCCTCAATGAGAGGAATTTTCCACGGCCCATCTTGAGCAATGCCTTTTGCAACAAGCAAATGATAATTACATTCATCAAATTTGCAGTAACGAAGTAACGCCCAGAGAAAGAAGATGATGAACATGAAGAAATATGGGGTTTTGTGAAAGATGCCCAAGCACTGAAATCCCCTGTCATGCCCAACGACCGTAGGGAGTGCCAGGGCATCTTTCATTCTCCAACACAACCAAAATAATACCAAAACAACTGGATACGAAACCCATCTTATATCAACAATAAAATTCCATGCCATGAGTGATGCAAGAAATAAAAAAATAAGATGGAATGATTGATAAGAAATTTTTTGCATTAAAAAAATATAACAGGTTCTTTAAGGAAACCGAGCACTTTTTGATTTCATGCCATTGATTTTGACACCGAGCACACTGTAAGCATTAATGTTTGAAGTGCTCGCTGATTTGATTACTTCTGAAGTAATCGAGTTACTAAGATTTGTAAAATAGGTTACTTTGGTGGTCATTTGTGTCCCACCAAATCCTGCTACCAACGCAGTAACTTCATTACACACCACATGCCATTTATCATTATAGTCTACACCTAATTCGCAGGATGGACGGATAGTATATTGATAGTTACTGGAACTCATGACAGTAGGAACATTTATTTCAACGATATCTGTCGTTGCAAAAGTTGAAACACCAGAATCTGACTCTGCTACGTTAATGGTATAAGTTTTTTGATTAGGATTATTTTTTTGAAATAAAATTTTTGGTTTTTTGTTACTATTCGTTGCAATGGATAAAACATTGCTCGCAATTGAGCAGGAATAAACGTCCCCACTGGAAAATCTTGGAAACGAACTAATTTCAATTGCCTGTGCAACATTGGTCTCAGAAAAATAAAATACCCCACACTCTGTATTCGTTTTTTCACAGATAAAACTTCCATGAAGATCCCCTGAGCTATCTGTTGTCACAGCCACGTCATAATATTTAGTGTCCACGCAATTAGCATTTTTTAATTTGCTAATTCCCTGCCAACTGCTTCCAACTTTTGATTGATAGGCAAGCCCGTCTGCATAACTTTGAATATAAAGTTTAAAAAGATGAACACCACCATTTTCATCGAGAGCCATTGCGTTTTGACCAACCGTTCCCTCAATAGAATAAGGTAAAGGATAAAAATACTGCCAACTCGTAGCGGTTTTGCTGATGATAGAGTTTTGCAGATAACCATTACTGTGATTAAATTCATAATATAAAATCGGATTTAAGCTATTATCAATGAGCAAACTATCAAGCCGCCATAAATAATATGAAGCAGCGTTCTCTATCTCTGTAGGTATAAAAAGAGAGCTCGTTAAGTTAGTCGTAATTAAAGAACCATTCTCTAATTTAGTGTACTTATAAATATCAAATGAATATCTCCAGGCAATATAGGGTGCATTATTTTTATCAATCTCAAAAACTTGGCTATTTACTGAAATATTGGAGCCAATTGTTTCAAGTGCCCAAGCCCCATCTGATTTTTTTCCATAAATTAAATCGCCACCACTGCGAATGGCTACTTGAATTGTCGGAATATTAGGAGCAGGTGTTTCTACTTTACAAACAACACCCGGAGAATGATCCGGTGGTGTACGATTATTCAATGAACAAATGCGATAATAATACGTAGCAAGCGGCTCTAAATTGGCTACAGAATAAGATCGAGCTGTTCCTGTTAATTCTGGAAATGTTGAAGTACCTTCGCAACCAATATCTGAAACGGCTGATTCTTCTGAAGCAAACTGAATAATTTTATATGCTGCGACAGAACCTCCAGGAACCCCCCATGATAAATAAGCCGAATAAGCACCATCAGCGATACACTCGACTTGCTGTGGGTTTCTCGGACGAGGAAAATAAACTTCAGAGTCAGATAATTTTAAGCTCTGTAAATCGACCATTTGAATATCAATATTTTTTGCACCCGCCTTAAACGTGAGTTCCGCCAGAGGAGAATCATCTTTAGTATGAATTTGCACATCACCTTGCGTCACAATTTGAGTGCTATCATTTCCATCCGCATCAACCGTGTGAATAGCAAAAGCAACATTATCTTTCAAATCTGTTTTGGGGACATTCATTTTAATATTAAGATTGTCATTAAAATATTTTGATTCAGCGTCCACATCAATCGTTGCTCCTTGACCTAGTACCACTGCATTTCCAGGTAAACTCCCAGAAAAACTATTGCGGATACTCTGAATATTGATTTTAGGAGTCGTGTTAATAGCGAGAAGTCCTTTGGGTGAGCTTACATAAACACCCAATTCTGCATTTCCACTTTCTGCTGATTCAGAAGCTTCAGTTCCCGTAATAATACTTTCAATATAAGGATCATCACTTGTCGTCTCTTTTACTTCTTTAATCGCTTCCGTTTCTTCAGTTGTTACGGATGATCCACCAACTTTTCTTTTCTCATTGCTCTCTTGGCAAGTAAAAAAAGTAAAGAGCAACATCCAAAATGTTGCTCTCAATAATTTTTGCAAAACGGTTTTCACTCTTTACACCCTTAAAACAATTTTAATTCCCAGGAATAATAATCAGCGTTTCAATCTGTCCTGTTAAACCGTCTTTAACTTTAATGTTGTTTAAAATATCCGTTGATGTCGATAATGATGGATCAAGCGTTCCAAGTTTATACGAGTTGCTAGAGAAGTTTAATCCGTCAAACATCACTTTCGATGAATCCACTGGATCGCGAGTTACGTTATACACCTCATAATTTTCAAGAATTGTTTTACGAGTTACTGTTCCACCGCTAACCGTTGCACGACGTAATCTGTATTGGCTGTTTTTGAAACTTGTATAGAAAATTTCATCGCTACTACCTGTCTTTGGAATAATCCAGAATTTAATAACTTGTTCGTCATCTTCAGACATGAGTGAAATTAAGTTTGAAGAATCTTCATCATCTTCTGTGGGTACAAGTGAACCAAGTCCTTTAATCGAAGTCGTCCAACCTGTTGTAGGTTCTTGGCAATTAACATGACGGACATACCAGCTGGCCATCTGCACAGCACCCGCAGTAGTTTGAGCTGAAGTTGGTGCTGATGTTGACGTGATACAAGCATTTGTTGTTACATCATTATACCACTCAGAGTTATAAACCCATGTTCCACCGTTACTACTACATGTACTTGGACTATTATAGTTCGCACCATTACAATATCCGCTCTCTTTCCAAGTATATCCTGCTGTCGTACAAGCAGATGATGTCGTATGAGCAGGGTCAACTGAAGAACAATGTGCTGTCGTAATTTCGACATTACACTTAAATGTACCCGCTTGCTTTTTCTGCATTCCACCTGAGATGAAAACTTTAGCATCGGAACCTTGCGTTAATTGATTAATGTTACCACTACCACCACCAAGAAAAACTTGATCTTCAAGTTCGCATCGGTCTTTCCATTCCAAGCGTGTAGCTAAAGATGGGTTTTGTTGCTGTGCATCAGATAATTCACGAACATTCACCCAATCCCACATACGGTTATTACATGTTGCAATGCGAGTAGATCTTGAATCTGAAGCAGCTTCAGGGTCATAACTATATAAACATGCAGAATCCCAACTAGGCTGACCATTTCCAGTATCAGGATCGGGACCGAAGAATAAAATTTTTCCTGTGGTGTCACCATTCGCATCTTCTTCGGCACGATATTTAAAATCCCACCAATCACGAGCGATCTCAATTAATTCATTATCAGGAGAAATATATCGGAAGAACGATGTCCCACGATTTTGTGGATCAGAACAAGTCTCCCCTGTGTAAAAAATACTTCCTGATGGATGAACAGCTACGTCACGCCAGCAGATTTTTCCGTTTACTTTTTCGCTAAGTTTTTTTGTTGCCGGATTGTAAGAATAATAAATATCTTTCCAATTTCCAGGAACGTGAGCTGGGAAATAAAGAATATCATTTTCATCGAACTGCATCACAGCTTCACTTCGCCAGGTTGGAATTTCGTGTTGATTGGTAATACATTCCATATTACTCACAGAACCCGCAGCAACTTCCACACCATCTTGCATGTCACCTAATTTTGTATTCAACTTAAATAATTGGCAAGTGTAGGGGCTGCCTGCACTCCATGTGTCAGCTTTGGGGTCACTTGTATATTTGTAGTAGAAGGGTCTCTCGAACAAAACATATACATCTGCATCCAAATGATATGTGGGGTCATTTGCTTTATAGGCACGTGAGTAACCGATTGCCACAATACGAGGCATTTGTGGATCTTTTTGCATTTGCTCTTTTTGATTATCCGTTAATTTTGATAATTCAGGATCAATAGCTTCTTTAACAGCATTTTCTACTTCACCGTCTTTATTAATTTTAACAAGGTTGGTTTCTTCATCAGAAAGTAAATTCAGTCCTGAACCACCGCTATCTCTCTCTAAGATCGCAAGACCCGCAGCTGATGATAAATCAAGAGATACTGTTTGAGGCATTCTCGTTCCGCAGAATTCACAACCGCCATTGGGGCCGCCACTTCCTCCCATCGGTCCACCACCATTTGGTCCTTCATGATTCTCTTCATTATTTTTCCCACAATAAAGAAAAGAAAAAATCGTCACTAAAAAAAACACCGCTCTAAAAAATCTATATTTCATAACTCCTCCCTTAAATAATTTGAAGCTGCAATGCTGCAAACTTCTAAAGGGTTCTTCGGAAGGGGTTTCAAAAACTTTAATTAATAGTTAAAAAAATTAAAAATCCAAAGCAAATCAACTGTATAAAAGTTGGTCAGACTCACAAAAAGTAAACGGCACTCTTAATTAAAACGCAACAATTTCAGGTGTTTTTTGCTGGTACAAGGATTGCAAAAATTTCATAGTGCTGTCGTTTTCATTAAGGAGCTGTGTATGAAAAAAGATGATAAAAAGAGTAAAAAAAATGAACGTCGTGGTTTAGTGAATAATACTATATTACGAATTTTAAATGGCAGAAAATCATCCTATGCGAATAAACATTTAGATCGTATTAAAAAAACTTTTCAAAAGGTTAGTGTTCCCATCAATCATGCCAAACCTGCGGGGTTCTTTTCAGCCACCAAACCATCGGTTAAGAAAAAAAATGATCTCTTAAATAAAACACAAAAACTTTCATCAACGTGGTTCTGGAAAAAAAATAATGCTAAAAATGAACATCGTGATCCATGGGCAAAAGTCCGAGGGATTAATCGTGATATTGATTCTAAAATTCAAACATTGCGAGCTAAAAAAATTGCTCGTATGACATGGAAAAAAAGATTGCAGCATGGACTTAAAAGTTTTCAATTCAAACTTTTTTTGATTTTCTTGATTTCTCTGCTAGGAGTTCAGTATACTAAGAACTTCTTTGAGACACAAAAATTTGAAACTCCAGTTGTAGTTAAAGCATCTGAATCTAATTTTGATTGGATCAAGTGGCCAAGCTGGATCAAAAAGAAAGAAGATAGTTCTTCTGTTAGAGAATCACGACAAGAGACAAATAAAAATAAAGCAGGTAAGAAAAAGCAAGCTAAGTAATTTTTTATTATATTTATGCATTTTTATAGGTGTTACAGCTAGATTTTATCTAGCATGGAACAGCACAGGTTATTATCACCCCGATGAATTTGAAAGCTACCTCGAAGTTCCTTTTCAGTGGCTAACTCCCAATTGGAAAAATCATTTTAATTTAGAACTCGTCGCCAATTACCGCAGCATTTTCATTCACGGTTGGCATTTTCTATTGATGAATATATCTAAATTATGGATTGGATATTTTGACCCTATTGTTGCTTTTAAGTTTTTAAAATTAAATATGGTGTTTGGTTTTTTATGGGTGAGTTGGTTTTTTTATTTAACCTGTCAAAGGTTATTATCCGAAAAAATTGCTTTACTAGCTCTCGCATTTTGCTGTCTTTGGCCTTGGGGAATTGAATTTTCTACGCATACTCTTTCAGAAAATTACGCCCTTTGGGTTTTAGCCCCTGCGTTTTATTTATTATCGGATATCAACAATGAACAAAATAATTTTAGAAAATGGTTTTTGATTGGTTTACTGATTGGTATGAGCGGTTGGTTTCGTATTCTTTCGCTTGCCTATATTACTGGGCCATTTATTTATCTTATTTTTCAAAAGCAAAAACAAAAAAACTTTAAAAATATTTTGAGACTTATGCTGGGTTTTTCCATCGCAATTTTGATTTATTTTATTGTTGATTGGCAATTTAAAGGAAATCTATTTCAAACGCTTATCAGTTATTACGACATCAATGTCATTCAAGGAATGATCTCTGAAGAACATGACCCTTGGTACGACTTTCTTAAAATTTACAACATTCAATTTGGCGAATGGTTTTTTCCTTTGTTTTTAATTTTGATGATCTGGGCGGGATATCATTTTTTACCGATTTATTTATGGATGGTAGGTATCGTCTTTATTTTTCACTCATTCATGCCACAAAAAGAAATTCGCTGGTTATCACCATCACTATTTCCCATGTGGATTATGTTTTGGGTGGGACTACAAAAGTTGAATCATAAAAAACTTTGGGTATATTCTCTAGGAGCCATGTCGTTAGTCCTTGTCCTTAGAATGAAAACAGTCATGTGGTCAGGTGGAGCTTCGGGTGAAGTGTTTACGAAAATTCAAGAAATTAAAAATAAAGAACCATTCGATTTTCTCATTCAATTTGAACCAGGAGCTTTCACGGATTATTTTACTTTGAATCAAGATATTCCCATCTATAAAGGCTATCATCATGCGAATGAACTTAATCCAATTCTTGATAAGATCACTCACCAACAGTCAGGTTGGTTGATTGGCAATAAAATTTTTCAGAATGATTTTTCAAAATTTTTACAAGAAAAAAATTTTAAATATGAATCAATTGATTGTGGACAATTTATATGTTCAATGAGAATTTATAAAAATTAGTTTTAATTTTTTATTTTAATAGGAGAATTCATTCATGCGATTAGTAAGTAAGTTTCTGTGGATAATGATTTTCAGTGCTCTTTCTTTCATGGGTTGTACCCCTGCATTCCAAGGTGAATATGCTGATCCTGACAAAGTCGAAATTGTCGATGACAAGTGGAGCGAACATGATGCCCAAGAAGCCGTAAAAATTCTTATCAACTCTGCTCTAACTAAACCTTGGCTAGCAGGTTTTAAAAAATCACACTCAGGCCAAAAGCCTGTTTTGGTGGTTGAAGATATTGAAAACAGAACTGATGAAGTCATTGATACACAACCAATTTGGCTTGCGATTCAAGATGCTTTAATCAACTCAGGTGAAGTACGCTTTGTGAATAAAAAAGACCGCGATAAAGTTTTGGAAGAAGTCCGTTACCAACAAGACAGCGGAATGGTGTCGCAAAAAAGTGCT
Source organism: uncultured Oligoflexales bacterium (assembly GCA_964521975.1). Taxonomy (GTDB): domain Bacteria; phylum Bdellovibrionota_B; class Oligoflexia; order Oligoflexales; family CAZFSQ01; genus CAZFSQ01. Next base: position 7,497 of record CAZFSQ010000060.1, read on the forward strand.
AAGAAAAAAGGCCGACAGACTGGAGCTGATTTTATGATGTCTGGGGTTTTATCAAGCCAAGTACACTCCCAAGGTGAACTTCTTACACGCACCTATCAAGTCGATTTACGTTTGACCGATTTAGAATTGGGTGAATTTGTCTGGAGCGAAAACCATAAGATTAAAAAACGCTTTAAACGCAGTGGGTCTAAGTGGTAAAGCGGTGTGCCACTAAAATTTAATTTATTTCTTTTATATTTTATTTTTTTTCAATTACGTTGTGCTACCTACACTGATGTAACTGCGTCTATTCGTCAGGATTTTCGTAGCGGTCGATATGAAAGATCATTAGAAAATCTTGAAAAATCTCCTCTTAAAACAGAAGAAAAAAATCGTCTGCTTTTTCATTTAGAGAAGGCGATGATTCTTGATCGTCTCGGAGAGAAAAAAAAATCTCGCTCAGAACTTTTAGACTCAGATCGTATTGCTGATGAATTATACACAGTTTCAATTTCTAAATCGGTGGCAACATTTTTAGTCAATGACATGTCACAAGAGTATGGTGGTGAAGATTACGAGAAAGTTTTAATCCACACGATCATGGCCCTCTCATTTTTAGAGGAGGGTGATTATAAATCAGCGAGAATTGCTGCTGCAAAAATTAACAACAAACTTCATGCCATCAACAGTGCCCATGACGATCAAAAAAGTGCCTTCAAAGATGATGCATTTGCTTTAGAAATGGCGGGGATGATCTTTGAGTCTTTAGGCGAGATAGATAATGCAATTGTTGAATATCGTAAGGCTCTGGAAATTTATCAAACATCTTATAAAAACTTTTATTCTGGGGAAACGCCATCTCATGTGATTAAAGCACTTTATCGTTTATCTAAAAAAAGAAATCGACAGGAAATTATTGGGCAACTTAAAAAAAATTATGATGGAATTTTGAAAGAAGCGGAAAAAGACTTAGGAAATAATTTGGGCGATCTTATCGTTATCCACGAAGTAGGGAATATTTCTCCGAAAGTTGCAAAGGACTTTGCTCTTCCCATTAACCGACAAATAATACGATTTTCGTTTCCAATCATTAAGCAAAATTATTTTAGAAGTTTTGGAGCAACGGGAATTATTTTGAAAGAAAAAGATGGTCAGGATCAATTTTTTAATGGAACTCTTACCCAAGATTTAAATGCCATCGCTTATCAATGCTTAGAAGACAAAAGATTACGCATGATTTTGAAACAAGGGGCACGGTTATTAATCAAGGGACAAATCACAGATCAAGCGTATCAAAACTTTGGTCCTTTAGGTGGAATTGCAGCCAATATATATTCAGTTGTTTCGGAAACAGCGGATACTCGTGCTTGGTCGTTACTACCCGGAGCTTTTTATGTAACACGAGCTAGAATCAAAGCAGGAAATTATAATATTGTTATTCGTAATGATGGTTCAACTTCTGATATTTTACCTGTGGAAGTTAAGGCCAATGGATTAAAAATTTTGCGATCTTCAATATAGTTGCACAGAAAAACCCTACAAGCTCGTAACCAATCATGGAAATGTGGTTGAAAGAATTTGATCATCATGCGTTACATTTTTGAGAGGGGGTAGAGGA
>CAZFSQ010000061.1:0-8880 GCA_964521975.1 uncultured Oligoflexales bacterium
ATCGTGAACATGTCCCTCACGTTGCCATTAAAAAAAGATTTGAAGACAGGCTGCTCGAAGTAGAACTGGGTTTTGAAAAAGAGCAAATAAAAAAAGAGGTGGAACGTTGTCTCAACTGTGACATTCAAACTGTTTTTAAAGATAAACTCTGTATCGAGTGCGATGCCTGTGTGGATATATGCCCGCTACTATGCTTAAACATTGCAGAGGGAAATTCCGAAGAAGAATTAAATAAAAAAACAGGGACGCCGCGTTTACATTTTGACCAAAACTTTTTTATTTCTGATCCCCTTGAAACAAAACGTCGGATGCTTAAAGATGAAGATTACTGTATCCATTGTGGTCTTTGTGCCGAAAGATGCCCAACGGGGGCATGGGATATGCAAAAATTTAAACTTAAAATTCCTTATGCAAAAGATTGCCTGGTATGAAGAAAAAAAATGACAGAGGAATAAATAATTTCGTTCTGCGTTTCGCTAACGTCAACGGCACAGGTTCCGCCAGTGCAAATAGTCTCGTCGCAAAGACGATTTTTCGCATGGGAATTCCTCTTGGGGCGAAAAATATGTTCCCCTCCAATATTCAAGGTCTCCCCACTTGGTACGAAATTCGTGTCTCTGAAAAAGGCTACTCCGCGAGAAGAGGCGGAGTGGATTTATTGATTGCGATGAACCCACAAACTTATGCTGAAGATGTTAAAGATGTCACAGAAAATGGTTTTTTAGTTTTCGATTCTTCAAAAACAAAAGATAGAAATTTGGAAAAAAAAGGTGTGCATTTTTTAGGTATCCCTCTCGCAGAAATTGCCATGACTCATTTTACAGGGGATCGACAAAGAGCACTTTTAAAAAATGTTATGTATGTGGGAGCGATCGGTTATTGGCTAGGATTAGACGAAAAAATAATCTCTGATTTATTGACAGCTGATTTTGGCAAAAAACCAGAACTACTTGAAGCAAATTTAAAAGCCTATAATTTAGGATTTAATTACGCAAAAGAACATTATCCAGAAAAATTTTCTTTTGTTCTCGAAAAAAGAAATAAAAATCACGACATGATTTTTATGGATGGCAATACTGCCGCAGCTCTTGGTTGTTTGTACGCAGGAGCTACCGTAGCCGCGTGGTATCCCATCACTCCGTCAACCTCATTGGTTGACGCATTTAGTGGTTTTTGTCATAAATATCGAAAAAATTCAGATGGCACAAAAAAATTTGCAATTCTTCAAGCAGAAGATGAGTTAGCTGCCATTGGGATGGTTCTCGGTGCAACATGGAATGGAGCACGAGCTTTCACGGCAACAAGCGGTCCGGGGATTTCTCTTATGACTGAATTTTTAGGCTATGCGTACTATGCAGAAATTCCTGCTGTGATTTTTGATGTGCAACGTGTAGGACCATCGACAGGAATGCCTACTCGCACACAACAATCTGATTTACTGCAATGTGCATTTGCATCCCACGGTGATACAGAACACATTCTTTTATTTCCAAATGATCCTCATGAAGCATTTGAATTTTCTATCACAGCGTTTGACATGGCTGAGCGTTTTCAAACTCCTGTCATTATTATGAGCGATTTAGATTTAGGCATGAACGAATGGAGAATCCCTGAATTAAAATTCAATGAAAATTATCTTCCCGATCGTGGAAAAATTTTAAATGAAGAAGATTTAGAAAAGTCAAAAGAAAAGTTTTTTAGATATTTAGACACAGATGGTGATGGCATCCCGTACCGCACATTGCCCGGCACTCATCCGACGAAAGCAGCTTATTTCACTCGCGGTTCAGGTCATGACAAATGGGGACGCTATACGGAAGACACAGCTCTTTATCAAGAAAATTTAGATCGTATTACGAGAAAATTTGACACCGCAAAAAAGTATTTGCCACTACCCGAAATTAAATTTGAAAAAAAATCTTATGGGGGGTTCGCACTTATTTATATTGGAACTACTGATGAAGTTATTCGAGAAACTATAGAAGAATTAGCCGAAGAAGAAAAAGTATTTTTATCCACGATGCGAATTCGAGCGTTTCCTTTTTCAGAGGAAATAAAGAAATTTTGCGATCAACATAAAAAAATAATTGTGATCGACCAAAATCGTGACGGACAGTTGCGTTCACTTTTACTAATGAAATTTAATTTGGATGGAAATAATGTATTGAGTATTAAATTTTATGATGGAATGCCAATTACAGCTATTTCTCTTAAAGAAAAAATTGAAGGGATAATTAAAAAAAATTAAACGATGACTTATCTACCTAAACCTAAAATTATTCACCCTGGACTTAAAAAAAATGAGCTAGGAATGACCGTTCGTGATTATGAAGGAGCGTTGAGCACATTATGTGCGGGGTGTGGTCATGATTCTGTAACAGCGGCCATTATTCAAGCAGCTTGGGAAGTTAATTTGGCCCCACATCGCGTAGCAAAAATGAGCGGCATCGGTTGTTCTTCAAAAACTCCCGCTTATTTTTTGAGCACTGCTCACGGATTTAATTCTGTTCACGGCAGAATGCCCTCAGTAACAACAGGAGCCAATGCCGCAGCACGAGAATTAACTTATCTGGGTGTTTCTGGAGATGGGGATACAGCCTCTATTGGCCTTGGGCAATTTGCTCACGCCATTCGCCGAAGACTAAAAATGGTTTATATTGTCGAAAATAATGGGGCCTATGGTTTAACAAAAGGTCAATTTTCAGCTACCGCTACGCTCGGATCAAAAAGTAAAAAAGGGGATATGAATTTATTTTTACCGATTGATCCTGCTCTTTTTGCTTTGCAACTTGGAGCAAGTTTTGTAGCAAAAAGTTTTTCAGGAGATAAAACTCATCTTGTTCCTATTCTAAAAAAAGCTCTTTTACATCCAGGATTCGCCCTTGTTGATGTCATTTCTCCATGTATTACTTTTAACAATCATGAAGGTTCAACCAAAAGTTACCGTTACACTCGTGCTAATAGTATTTTTGAGTTGCTCGCCGATCATCAGAATGAAGATCGCAGCACCGTTGCTCAAAGAGTCGGAAAAATTCTTTCCGAAGGAAAAATCCCTCTCGGTATTTATTATGAAGACAAAAATCCAATGACCATGCATGATATTTTTCAATCGGATAAAAGATCATTGCGTGATATTCCTTATCATGAACTTTGTCCCTCTCAAGAAACCTTAAAAGAAATTCAAAAAAGGTATCGCTAAAATGAATTATATTGATTTACGTTCAGATACAGTAACACAGCCCACAAAAAAAATGCGTGAAGTCATGGCTAATGCTGAGGTGGGAGATGATGTTTTTATGGAAGACCCTACGGTTAAAAAACTAGAAAAAATGACAAGCGAAATTTTAGGAAAAGAAGCCTCGCTTTTTTTACCTTCGGGGACAATGGCGAATCAAATTGCAATTAAAATTCATACTCGTCCTGGGGAAACCCTCCTCATGGAAGAAGAATCGCACGCCTATTTATATGAAGGAGGGGCAGCCGCATGGCTTAGTGGTGCCCAGTGTGATTTTTGGCAAAAACATGAAATTCATTCTATCTCAAATATCGAAAAAAAAATTCGCCTGAATAATAATATCCACGTTTCACCAACTAGTTTAATTCTTGTCGAAAATACTCATAACCGTGGAGCGGGGCGTGTGCTGAATGCTTTACAGATGCATCAATTTTCAGAACTCGCAAAAAAATATAAAATCCATTCCCATTGTGACGGAGCAAGAATTTGGAATGCTTCTATTTGTTTAAATGAAAGTGAAAAAGATTTAGTTAAAAATTTTGAGTCGGTTTCAGTTTGTTTTTCTAAAGGTCTCGGTGCTCCGGTGGGTTCTATTTTATCGGGTTCCGAAGAATTTATTTTAGAAGCTCGGCGAGTGAGAAAAAAAATGGGTGGAGGGATGCGACAATCAGGAATTATTGCTGCTGGTGCATTATATGCAATTGAACATCATCGTGAAAGATTGAGAGATGACCATGAAAATATGAAATGGATTGCAGAAAATCTTTCGAGTTTTTCTAAAGAAAAAGGAATTACTCTACACGTTGAATATCCAAACCCTGGAACTAATATCTGTTATTTTTATTTTGATTGCAGTTCTTCCGAAAATTTTGTTTCTTCTCTCAAAGAAAGCGGCGTTTTGCTTTTGAATTTGGGTGGAAGCCGCTATCGAATGCTCACTCATTTGCATATCGAAAAAAAAGATGCCGAGCTTGCATTACATCAAATAAAAAAAACTATTTTGAAATTTTCAGACCATGCAAAAAATTAGTTGCCATCATTGTAAAAATGCGTGGGAGTTTGACCCCCCCATCGGTAGGCGAGATATTTGCCCAAGCTGTAAAGTTGATTCTAAGGTTTGTCTTAACTGCAAATTTTATGATGCTAACGCATATCGCCAGTGCCGAGAAAATCAAGCCGAATGGGTGAAAGAAAAAAAAGATGGGAATTTTTGCAGCTATTTTTTCCCCATCGAATCACAAAAAAATATTCATGAAGATCCAAACAAAAAAAAATTAGAATCGCTTTTTCAAGGACATCTTGCAAATTCTCCATCACCCAAATCTTCCGCTTCACTTTCTCAAGATCTTGAAAATTTCTTGAAAAAAAAATCATGACCGAAACCTCGACAAAAGAGACTGCCAACGTATTACTTATTTTGGTTGGTTACTTGATGCTTTTTATTGTTGCGTTTTTGGATACGATTCGTGGTCCATTACTACCTATTTTAACCACACAACTTAATTTAGATTATGAACAATCATCTTGGATTTTTATTAGTGGAAATATTTCTGCTATCCTCATGACGCTTTTAATGATTCCTGTTTTAAGAAAATTTGGCGAAATTAAAATAAGCCTATTTGTATCTTATTTAATTTTATTAATTTTTGTGCTCGCTTTTTTTGTTAAAAATATTTTCACACTTATTATCTTTTCTTTTTGTATTGGAACGGCTGTCTCTATCGTCGGAGCACTCTGCAATGTTTTTACATTACAGGGAGCCAATGGAAAATATAGTCTCCAAATTATTTCTGGCCTGCACACCATGTACGGTCTGGGTTCCCTTATGAGTCCCCTCATTGCTAAATGGTGTTTAGAGTCCAACCAAGATTGGCCTTTGGTATTCGCTACCACCCTACCCTTGACTCTTACTTTAATTTTTCTATTAAAAAACAAAATTAATCTCCCCCATCATTTTGATGAAAAGAAAATGCGACTTCCTATCAATAAAAATGTTTTATTACTTCTTTCGGGGTTTTCTTTTTATGTTGTTGCTGAGGTGATGACCAGCATGTGGATGACCACTTTTTTTGTTAAAACAAAATTTTTAAATGTACAAGATGCTAGTTTTTTCGTAGCTAAATTTTTTATCATTTTTACTTTGATGCGTTTTTTAACAACTTATTTTGTTCAAGAAAAATGGATTAGCATTTTTATTTTCTTATCTTTATTTATTTCGCTTGTTTCTTTTACCTTGGCACTTTGTTTTCAACAGATGGATTTTCTACCTTACACAGCTTTTATGTCCCCTATTTTTCCTCTTTTTTTAAGCAAAATAAAAATTGAGATGCCTCCCTATTTTAAAGAACTCATGTTTTGGATTGTCATTTCTGTTCAAGTCATGATGGCTTTCTTTCATCATTTCATGGGGTGGATGATTGAGAGCGGAAGTATCCGTCTTGCTTTTTATATTCCGTTTTTTTCATTAATTATTTGCGGGTTGTCAATTTTTATATTTCTAAAACAAAATCCAAAATTGGCTAATTAGACCAAATTCATGTAAAATTTCATTTAGGTAGTTCATTTAATAATGAGGGTTTTTATATGATAGCAAAAAAGAACAAATTGTTTTTTCTAGTCACTTTTTTGGCGTTATTTTTTATTCACTGCGGTTCAAAAAAATCAAGCGGGCCTGCAACCAATAAAAAAATTGGTCCCGTAGAATCTGCGGTTATTAAAAGTTCTTCCCTTTATAAAATTCCAGCACGTATTTTGTTATCCGTTGGTTATCTTGAATCACGACTTGAAAGTAGTAAATCGTCAACGACATATCAAACCGACCCTCAGGCTGAAGAGCAGATGCTTAGCCTTTATCACGGTGAAACTGCTTTTGGTTTAACGTGGGAGGAACTGGATTTAGAGAAAAATAAAGACCGAGAAACCTTAGCAATACAAATTGAAAATTATGCAAGATGGCTAACACAAAAACTAGCTCATTCCGGTATCAAACTTAATCCTAATCCCATTACAGCTGAAGATAAGTTTCAGTGGATATGGGAAATCAGTCAACTTCATCGTAAAGGGGTAAGAAACAGTCGCAATGTACAAGTAATTTTCGCAAAGGAACTCATTCAAATTCTTAACGCAGGGTTTATTTGGCAAGATAAAAATTCTCACGAACTTATTCGCTTAGAAAAAGAACAGGTCCCTCTTAAAATTGAAAGTTTTAATACGTCTTCACAAAATTTATTTAACCTCGATCTGGATTATGCAGAAATTGATCGAGCACAATTTTTTGCACTCTCCGAGTTTAATCCCTATGATGGTAATAAACCCAAACGCATTCTCGTCACGCATTGTCCATTCACTCTTTCGACATGTCTTGATATTCAACAAACAGAAAATGAGAATGGGGAAGCATTCCTAGGAGCACACTATATTATTCCTTCCACTTTTGAACCGCTCGACAAATCAATGCATATGGATCGTGTTCTACAAGTAAACTCTCATGCAAAAATTGTTAATCTTACCAATGAAAAAGGCGAAAAAATTGAAATTAATGATGCCATAGTTATCATGTTAGTTGGTTCCTCTGGAAGATATGTCAATGGTGTGCGTCAGAGTGCAGATCCCACCTGGTTTAACTCCTTGCAATTAAAATATCTTGGTCGTGTAGTTAATGACCTTTGTGCTTATCTTGAAAAAACCGCAGGGGTTAACCGCAATGAGTGTTCTAACCCTAAGCATGAAAATGGAGTCAAATTTCAAGTACAAGGCAACCACGAAAAAATTCTTTGGGGAGATATCCCTGATTTTGATGAATTAATTTTTTCATCTTATATTTTTTCCCCTGAGGGGCTGGGTGGAGAATTGAAATTTATTTTTGAGAATGGGAAAAAAGAATTTTTAGCAAAAGACCCCATCACCTTAAATTTAGAAATGCAGTTGAGAGCAAAGCTGATCGAGATTGAAGAACTGGTGCGTTGCCCCGATCATAAAAACTTGACCTGGTATAGAATTCGCCGTGAAAATATTCGCTCTACCAATAAAGTAAAAATTACCGATAACATCTACGATAAGGGTCCCAATGAAAATGGCGAACATTTTTATCGAGCCCTTCTTTATGGAAATAAAAATGAATTAATGGGTTGGGCCATAGATCGCATTATGGTACAAGGTTTTGATGACGATAATGGAACGGTTGCTCCCAAAGTTTGTAATTAATACTCATCTAAGATCACGTCTTTTCATCATTACCGCTGCACTTTTTTGGTCGCTCTCTGGAGCTTGTGCCAAATGGATCGGCTTACCCGGACCCATCATGGCTTTTTATCGAGCATTATTTGCCAGTCTTTTTTTAATTCCTTTTCTTAAAAAAGATTTTTTCAAATGGAACTCCTGGATGCTTGTGATGGTCATAGCATTCTCCATTATGAATGTTAGTTTTGTCTCTGCCCTCACGCTAACTTCATCGGCTAATTCGATTCTTTTGCAATACACAGCTCCTATTTGGATGATTTTTTTGAGCTACTTTTTTTTAAAAGAGTCTATCGACAAAAAAAGTTTACAAAGTTTTATTCTCGCGGGAATTGGCATCCTTATTATTCTTTCTAGCGGCGGAGAGCCTAAGGATATTCACGGCATGTTACTCGCTTTACTGGCTGGTTTATCTTATGCTTTCGTTGCCGTCTCGCTTAGAAGATTAAATAAGTTTTCAGGAATTTTTTTGACGTGGTTGAATTTAACTTTGAGTGCTTTGCTACTTTTGCCTTTACTTGGATGGGAACAAATTTCCACTTCATTGAGTTCATTTCAATACCTACAATTATTTATTTTTGGAAGCCTGCAAATGGCTATTCCCTATGTTCTTTTCGCTCAAGGTTTAAAAAATATTTCTGCTCAAGAAGCTGGGGTCCTTAGCTTACTTGAGGTTATTGGTAATCCACTTTTTTCATACTTATTGATGAATGAAACTATTCCCTCCTCGGAAACATTCATAGGAGGTGGTTTTGTGCTTTTTGGTATTTTGATAAGAATTTTAAAATGAATTAACGAAAACATGTCATTTTTGTCACATTTATTTTTCTATGTCAAAACTGGCATGATGTGATAAATTATTATCTCCTATTTTTGATTAATGAGGGGAGATAAAAAATTCTAGGCACAAAATTAAAAGAAGGGCGTTATGAAGTTCTTTCTCTTGGCGGTTCCGGTGGAATGGGTTCTATTTATCAAGCGAAAGATCTGGAACTAGAAAGAATTGTCGCCTTAAAGCTTGTTCACGGAGAAACCAATGAAGCGGCAAAAAATCGAGCCGTTAATGAAGCAAAAATTTTAGCCTCGATTTCTCACCCTAACATTATCAAAATTTTCGATATTTTTACGGAGCAAGATCAAGTTTGGATCGTCAGTGAGTGGATTGAAGGGAAAAATATTTCCGATCTTTCTTCACCACTTGATTTAAATTTAGCTCTCTCTATTGCTCAACAAGTTTTTTTAGCTCTGGCGAAAACCCACGACCAAAAAATTCTTCATCGTGATATTAAACCCACAAACATCATGATCGAAAACGGTGGCCGTGTTGTTTTAATTGATTTTGGTGTGTCTTATCTAGCGGGAATTTCAACTGGACAGACGATTACTGGATCATGGAATTATATGGACCC
>CAZFSQ010000062.1:0-8853 GCA_964521975.1 uncultured Oligoflexales bacterium
AAGATGATGGGATTTTTATTCATCGGTTTTAACATGTAATCTTTAAGAACGTCTTTGGAGGAAACACCCACAAAGGCATCGGCCCCGACGAGAGCTTCTTCAAGAGTTCGCATTTTTGTTGGAAGAGCAAACTTTTCTTTATAGGGATTCATCCCCTCGGTGCGTCCTTTATAGATGACACCTTTGCTATCTGTCATGATCAAATTTTCAGGTTTCACTCCTAGAGATAAAAATAAATTGGCACATGCAACGGCTGCGGCTCCACCCCCTGAAAAAACAACTTTTACATTTTCAATTTTTCGCTCGGTAATTTCGAGGGCATTTAAAAATGCTGAGCCAGCAATAATAGATGTCCCGTGTTGATCATCATGAAAAACAGGAATGGACATCATGGAGCGTAATTTTTCTTCGATATAAAAACATTCAGGAGCTTTAATATCTTCAAGGTTAATTCCACCAAATGTAGGTTCAAGGGCTTTGACCGCTGCGATAAATTCATCTGGGTCGGTGGCATTGACTTCAATGTCAAACACATCAATATCGGCAAACTTTTTAAACAGCATGGCCTTTCCTTCCATGACGGGCTTTGCCGCATAAGGGCCAATATTTCCAAGTCCTAAAACAGCTGTACCATTTGATATTACTCCCACCAAATTGGCACGACCTGTGTAGATAAAAGAATCATCTTGATTTTGAGCGATCTCCAAACACGGAACAGCAACGCCGGGTGAATAAGCCACCGTTAAATCTTTTTGCGTATCGAGGGGTTTAGTAAGTTGCGTGCAGATTTTTCCTGCGGGAGCTTTCCTATGGTATTCGAGTGCTTCTTCTTTCATATTCATTTTCATAAAAATAATTTTCTCCTTTTAGATGGCATCAAATAATTCAGTAAGAAATTCATCCTGTGCGGATTTAATTGAATCCATATCGAATTGTTTTTTTTCTTCAATTCCATTCAGCATCAATGAAAAACTGAGGAGACCGTGTTTTGGGTGGCGATAATAACCTGCCACGTTTACAACGCTCACAGGGGAAGAAAGAGAGCCGGTTTTTCCTCTGATTTTTCCTCGCAATTTTTGCGTCGTAGGGGAATTAAATCTTTTTTCAAGAGTCCCATCTTCGCCGGCAATAGGGAGAGCAGAAATAAAATCGGGGAAAACTTCCATTTTACTTTCCGAATAATTTAAAACATCGACGAGTTGATTAGGTGAAAAACGATTTTCAGGATCAAGCCCCGAACCATTAACGAGTGAAAAATTATTTTTTATTTTGACTTCATCTTTTAAAAATAATTGCAAACGTGAAATTCCTTTTTCATGGGTTGTCATTTTATCATCCGTATCTTCGCCTAATTTATTAACCAGCATATCAGCAATATAGTTATTTGAAAATTTATTTAACCCTTGGACAATAAAGCTGAGAGGAAAACTTTCGATCGTTAAGAGAAGTTTATTTTTTTCACTGTTTTTTCTTTCACCTAAAAATCCTTTTTTAATGTCAATGGCCCGCCCTTTGAAAAAAGCGAGAAAATATTCACCCACTGTTTTCTCAGGTTCGCCAACGCTTCGGTAAATTTTTTTAAGTTCATCTGAGAAATTAATTTTGCCGTTAGCAGAAAGCCATTCAATATTATTTTTTGATTCACGAGTTATTGTAATATTTGATTTGTTGTTTGAATTGGTGGTGACGGTTGCGTTTTTGATTTTGATATTGGAAAGTGGATAAGGATCAAGTTCAACGATAGCATTTTTCTGCGTTTTGAACCCTGGAGCAATGGCGATTGCAATTGTATTAAAATTAATTCCAAGAGCGGATATAGGAGCGTCATAAGCATTCCTAGAAAATTTGCTCCCTTCCTCTCTTGATTTGTCGCGTGATGGAGAAGAGAAGAGTGAGTTGTCGATATAAATTCCACCCTCAATTTTTTTGACACCTAAATGAGAAAGATCGCTCGCTGCTTGCCACAATTTTTCATTAGTTAAAAATGGATCACCGCTTCCGACAATAATTAAATTCCCGCGAAGAATTCCGCCTTCAGAAATTGTTCCGTCGGTAAAAATTTTTGTCTCGAATTGATAGTGACCGCCAAGTTGGTGAAGAACAGCAGAAGAGGTGATAAGTTTGGTCACGCTGGCTGCAATGAAAGATTCATTTTCATTTTTTTGGAAAAGATATTTTTCGTTTTTAAGTGAATAGACGCTAAGACCCCAGCGAACATTTTCATGATTTAAAAGAGAATTTTTTTTGGGTGATAGTGAAATAGAAAAAAGTTTTTGCGATAACAAAAACAAAAAGACAAATCGTTTGGCACAAAAAATCATTGTTGTTATACTCTCCGATGTATTTGGATATTGTATCATTTTTTTAAGGAAAAAATACTTATGAATGAAGTTGTTATTATTGGAACGGGTCCGGCGGGTTTAACAGCGGGTGTCTATGCAGCTCGTGCCAATCTTCATCCTGTTATTTATGCGGGGTTGCAACATGGTGGACAGTTGACAACCACAACGGAAGTAGAAAACTTTCCAGGATTTTCGCATGGAATTATGGGGCCCGAACTCATGAACCAAATGACAGCTCAAGCAGAACGAGTGGGAGCGAAAATTATTTATGATGAAATTACGCGAGTTGATTTTTCAGGTTCACCCTTTAAACTTTGGGCATCGGATGATCGACCAATCTTAACGAAAACAGTGATTATCGCGACAGGAGCGAAAGCAAAGACGCTTCATCTGCCAAATGAAGCAAAACTGATGGGACGTGGATTATCCACTTGTGCAACCTGTGATGGATTTTTTTTCAAAGGAAAACCTGTCGCGGTTACAGGGGGTGGCGATTCTGCGATGGAAGAGGCGAGTTATTTATCCAAAATTTGTAGCGAGGTTTTTCTTATACACCGTTCGGATAATTTTAGAGCCTCGCCAATTATGTTGGAACGGGCCAAGGCTAATCCTAAAATTAAATTTTTAACTTTCACCGTTGTAGAAGAAGCTTTGGCGAATGAACAGGGTGTATATCAATTGAGATTAAAAAATTTAAAAAATAATTCAATCTCGACCATTGATGTCCCTGCATTATTTATGGCGATTGGACACACGCCGAACACTGCCATTTTTAAAAATATTTTAGACATGGATCAAAATGGTTATTTATTAGTTCACGATTTTACGAAAACAAAAATTCCTGGAGTGTTTGCTGCTGGTGATGTTTCTGATCATGTGTTTCGACAGGCGATCACTGCTGCTGGGATGGGTTGCCAGGCGGCGATACAGGCTCAGAGATATTTAGAATCTTTGTGAGATGAAAAGCGATGCCTAGAATAAGTGAATTTTTTGGGATAACGATTTATATGTATTGGTTTGATAATCAAAAGCACCAATTACCCCATTTTCATGCACGTCATCAAGGAGACGAAGCTGTTTTCGATTTACATGGGAAACTTATAGGAGGTAACATCGGAAGGCGTGCTCAAAAACTGATTAGAGAATGGGTAAGTGAAAATCAAGTTTTATTAAGAAAGTCTTGGAAATTAGCTCTTGAAGGAAAGGATTTACCTTGGATCAATCCTCTACAATAATAAAAAAAATATTTTTTCCTGCATATAAAAAAATTGCCATTGAAACAAAGGATGGTTCGCGTTTTGAGGCAGATTTGAGTTTATTTGAAAAAGTTTATTGTTTTCCCAAAAATTTTTCAAAATGGAAAAAAGCATGGATTGATGGATATGGGTTAGGTGTTATTTGGGAGTCGCGATTTGAAGTTCATGTAGATCAAATTATAGGCTTAGCCACTAAAAATGTACGTCTAAAAAAAGCTAGTTAAAATTTTTCATGACACAGAAAATTTTTTATTTAATCCTTTTATTATCCACACACACAATTATGTCTAAAACTACATTCATCAAAAACGCTAAAGTATATCAATTTAATACACACGATAAATTAATTTTTCATTCGGCTATTTTAATTGAAGATAATAAAATTAAAAAAGTGGGTGATGAAAAAGAAATCTCTGAAAATTTATCTAAAGATACGCAAATTATTGACGCAAAAGGTCGAGCGATCTTACCAGGCATTATTGAGTCTCATGCTCATTTTATGAGTTTTGGTTTGTCGATGAGTCGCTTGCGTTTAAATGATGCGAAGAGTTTAGAGGGAGCTTTAGCAGCCGTTAAAAAATTTTATCAATCGAAACCTTGGAAAAAAGATGAATGGGTTTTTGGTGAAGGCTGGGATCAAAATAATTGGCCAGGTAAAAAATGGCCTTCAAAAAAAGATTTAGATCAATTAGAAATTCCTCACCCAATTTATTTGGAGAGAACCGATGGTCATGCGGGGTGGGTCAATTCTCAAGCATTAAAAATTGCTAAAGTTGATAAAAACACTTCGGACCCTCAAGGTGGAAAAGTTCTCAAAGATAAAAATGGTGAGCCAACGGGAATTTTAATTGATCATGCGATGAATTTTATTACAACGCTTATCCCCGATGAAACCGATCAAGAAAAAGAGACCGCAATCTATCATGCCATTCAAAAAGCAAATGAACTTGGAATCACAATACTCACGGATGCAGGAACAGGGCGTGGAAGTTGGGAAATGATTCAAAAAGTTTATCAAGAAAAAGAAAATAGAAAATTGAGATTATTTTTAATGGTTCGTGGTGGGGATAAAAAATTTTCTTCGGAAATGCTAGAGCATGGCCCGATCAAAAATGCTTACGATGGTTTTATACAATTCAGAGCGTTTAAGTTTTTTTTAGATGGAGCACTCGGCTCACGTGGGGCATCACTTCTTGAACCTTATAGTGATGATCCAAAAAATAGCGGACTTTCGATGATGGATAAAAATGAATTTATAGAAAAAATTAAAGAACCTCTCCGAAAAGGATTTCAAATCGGTGTGCATACGATTGGAGATCGAGCCAATAAGTTAGCCATTGATGTATTTGAAGAATTAAACAGCAAAGAAAAAACTGTAAATGAAAATGTTTTTCGCCTTGAACATGCTCAAATTCTTGATCCAAGCGACCTTCCAAGAATGAAAAAATTAGGGATCATTGCTTCGATGCAACCTATTCATTGTACGTCTGACATGCCGTGGGTTCATGAACGATTAGGACAAAAACGCTCTGATGAGCGAGCCTATATTTGGAAGTCTATTTTGAAACATCACATTAAATTAGTTTTTGGTTCGGATGCTCCGGTAGAGCCTATCAATCCCTGGGTTGGTTTTTATGCTGCGATAACAAGAAAAGATTATGAACATCCAGAAAAGCAAGGTTGGAATGTAAAAGAAACGTTAACTCGCGAAGAAGCTCTTTTAGCTTATACTCTCAATGGAGCGAGGGCGATGGGACTTGAAAATGAAATTGGAAATTTGCATGAGGGTAGAAAAGCCGATTTAATTATTTTAGATCGCGATTTAATGACGGTTCCAGAGAATGAAATTCCTCAAATCAAGGTTTTACAGACGATGGTGGATGGACGATGGGTGCATTAATTAATTTTTACGAAACGCTTCAAGAGCCGATCAAAGCTCTCGTCATTTTTTTTACCACCTGGTTTTTTTGTTATTTACTTTATAATTATTTTTTGCGGAAACTTGGGCAAAAATTTTTTCATCTTAAAACTGAAGTTCAAACTTTTATATTTCCATTGTTAGCTTTTTATTTTGCCTGTCAAAATTTAAATTTTCCTCTAATCGTTCATCGTATGATTGAAAATGTTACGGTCGTGGCAGTTATTATTCAGCTGACACTTTTTTTAATTGAGTTTATCAAAATTTTGATTGAAAAAATTAAAATTGAAAATGGCGAAAATGAACTGAGTATTAAAAATACGAGAAAAAATTTAGTTACCATCTCTAAAGTTATAATTTGGGTTTCAGCATTTTTATTCTTGCTGGATAATTTTGGTATCAATATCAGTACATTTGTGACGGGTCTTGGAATTGGTGGTATTGCCATCGCTCTTGCTGCCCAATCCATTCTCGGCGATGCTTTTAGTTCTTTTGCCATTGCTCTTGATAAACCCTTTAGAATTGGAGATCAAATTTCTTTTGATCAATTTAAAGGTTTTGTGGAATATATTGGGTTTAAAACCACAAGGCTACGTAGTACGGGTGGAGAACTTTTAATCGTCCCCAATTCTTTTCTTACGGCTGCAAAAATTTTTAATCATGGAAAAATGAAAGAACGTCGGGTCCAATTTCAAATGGGAGTGACTTATGAAACGCCGCTTGAAAAGTTGAAAAAAGTTTCGCAACTAATTTCGCAAGCGATTGAAGAACAAGATCAAACCAAAGTAGAGCGAGTTTATTTTTTTCAGTATGGTTCATCGAGTTTAATTTTTGATGTGAGTTATTTGGTTTTAACCTCAGACAATCAAATACACATCAATATTTTAGAAAAAATTAATTTTAGAATTTATGAATTATTTGCAGCAGAAAAAATTGAGATGGCTTATCCAACGCAGACGGTGATTGTTAAGAGATAATTTTTCCCTTCCAAAGTTTTTCAACAAAATTTTCCCAACGGAGGCATTCAATTTTTTGGTGTATTCTTTCAATAGGATCAAAAGATACAATAATAAAGCGTTTTAATATTTTTTCTTCTTGAATTGTCAGGAGTCCCTTAAAATCGCTTGAAGAAAGTTTTTTTGTTGTTTTACATTCGATCGCAATTTCATTGCCAATGATTAAATCAACTTCGTCTTTTTCTTCCGTTCGCCAAAAGGTGATTTTTTCTTTAATGCGTTGATAATTAAGGTAGGCTCTTAACTCCATAAAAATCCATTGTTCAAATAAATTACCAAACAAATTTGAATTGCGATCAATTGCTTTAGTTCCTGCTAGAGTATTTAAAACACCCGGATCAAAAAAATAGAATCTTCCTGATGTAATGGCTTTTCTTTTTTTAGACATTTGCCAAGGCTCTACTTTTGTTCCCAGTAGCGTGTCTTCTAAAATTTCAAAATAGGATGCAATGGTTGGCGGAGATACTCCAGCGTCATTAGCTATTTTGCTGTAATTAAGAATTTGTCCATTCGAGAGAGCTGCAAAACGTAAAAATTCAACAAAGGGGGTAATTTTGCGGATAGCTCCTTCAGCTTTAATTTCTTCATTAAGATAGAGAGAAACGTAAGCATCCAATTCTTCTTCAGGTTGTTCACTTAACCAGACAGCAGGCAATCCACCATAACGGAGGTAACGATCCAAATTAAATTTGGGAATTTCTGAATAGGATAGACTAAATAAATCGGTTCGCCATGCTCGTCCCGCTAGAAGATTGACGAATCCTTTTTTGAGTCGTCGAGCACTGCTCCCTGTCAGTAAAAAAGTTCTTTTTTCTTCTTCGATCATGCGATGGACTTCATCGAGCAGCATAGGAACTTTTTGGATTTCATCAATCACAATCCATTTCTTTTTTTCATGGTCCAATGATTTTATAATTTCTCGAATGGCAAAAGGTTCTCTGAGTAGTCGCATCTGAAATTCAGTTTTTAGTAAATCAATGATGATCGCATGATCGAAAAGTTGATGACGAATGAGTTGCGTCTTACCTGTTCCTCGTGGCCCGAATAAAAAGAAAGATTTCTTCTTGAGTAATTCTTTAAGATTTAAATTTCGTTTAAAAAACATATAAAGTGCTACTTTTAAAAATCTATTGATATTAAAAGTACTACTTTATATTATCTGGAAGAAAAATAAAGGTTTTTGTGTATTACTTAAAAGATGAAAAGATTTTTAAAAATATTTCCGTTATATTTCTTTAATCATGAAAATTCTTCTAATCTGTCTCGATAATTTGGGTGATCTTGTCTTTGCTTCTTCGCTTATTCAACCACTGCATAAAAAATTCCCCGACGCCGAATGGATGATTTTGTGTAAAGAATATGCAAAAGATATAGCAAAGTGTTTTCCTATCCCCATTCAAGTGCAAGCGGCCGACCCTTGGTGGGACAATTCTCCAGGGAAAGGGAAAGGGAAATTTTGGAAATTTTTTAAGAAAGTCTCAACTTGTCGTGCGTGGAAACCAGATATTGCCATCACGACTTCAAACAATTGGCGAGGAGCTGCCATTGCATTTTTATTAGGTGCAAAAAAACGCATTGGTTTTGATCGAAAAAAATCGCGAATTTTTTTAACGGATGTTGTGTCATGTGAAGATTGGTTTTTAACACCGGTGACAACGATGCTTAGAAGATTATTATTGCCCTTAAATATTTCGCTAGAAAATAGTGACCCTCCCCTTTGCCAACTTAACGCTCCCACTAAAATAAATTTGTCAGTGAATCTTGATGAATCGTTTATTTTATTTCACCCCTTTGCTGGAGATTTAAAAAGATGCTGGCCGATTGAAAATTGGATTTCACTTGCTAATGAAATTCAAAAGCATGGATTTAAAATTGTGTGGATGGGACGAAAAGACGAGGTGAGTTATCTTGAATCACAGGTAAAAAAAACAAAAAATATTTTTTTATATCCAATTGTAGCTGATCGATTAGAGAATACACTTTATATAACTTCAAAGGCCATATGTTTAATCGGTCATGATTCAGGGCCGATTCATTTTGCCGCAGCGATGAATGTTCCGGTGATCGGGTTATATTTACCCGGTGAATATCCACGAACTGTGTCTCAGGGACTTGCTAAACATCAAATAATTTATAAAAAAAATCCGAGAGAATTCTCTAAAGATGAAGTTCTAAAAGTTTTTTTAGATTTTAAACAAACAAACTTTTCCATCGCAAAAAACTAATTTTAATTCAGGATTATTTTTAAAATATGGTAATAAATTCCCCCCCATTTTTTTCTCTAAGGCATGACCATCCACTAATAAAAACTTGAAACCATT
>CAZFSQ010000063.1:0-8789 GCA_964521975.1 uncultured Oligoflexales bacterium
CATCAATCTCGAATGAAAAGGAGCCGAAACAGGTAATTCCACTGCTCTGAAATTTTTTTCTTCACAGATTTTCATTGCTTTTTCCACAGCTTCTTTATTTCCGGCAATCACAATTTGTTTCTCACTATTGTAATTAGCTATTTGAACCCATGAATCTCCTGTTGAACTATTTTGACAAATCTCTTCTAAAATTTTTGCATCACAATTTAATACAGCAGCCATCGCTCCCATTCCCACAGGAACAGCATTTTGCATAAACTTTCCTCGTTCGTGAACAAGACGAGCTGCATCCGATAATTGTAATTTCCCCGCAGCAACTAAGGCTGAATATTCTCCTAGTGAATGCCCAGCAAAAAAATTAGGGGTAAAATTAATTTCATTTTTAAGAATGGACCAAACAGCAATACTCATCGTTAGAATGCATGGCTGTGTATATTCAGTAAGTTTTAATTTATCTTCTGGGCCTTCAAAACAAATCGAACGAATAGAAATTTTGGCCGCATCTTCAGCTTCTTCAAAAACTTTATTGCAATAGGGAAACTCCTCAAGAAGATTTCTTCCCATTCCCACATACTGGGAACCCTGCCCTGGAAACATTGCTAAAGTGATCATTACTTTTTATATATTACGTTACTTAATTATTTAGATACCTAAATCAGCATCCGTCATATTCATATTTTGCTTAGGCTTAAATACTTCTTTACCCTTATAAGTTCCACAATCTGAGCACACTTGATGAGGAAGTTTTACTTCTCCACAACTTTTACAATAAGAAAGCCCCATCGGTTTTAAAGCATGGTGACTTCTTCGCATATTTTTTGCTGATTTGGACGGTCGGTACTTAGGAACTGCCATATAATTAACTCCTTCAAAAGAAAAACCCCTGAAATGGTTGATAGTACCCGGATCAATAAAAATTGCAACATTGAACTATTATATTGACACAAAGTAAGCACCTCTGTAGCTTTTTGAAGACATTTTATTTTTTTAAAAATATTTTTTTGTTAAATTTAAAATCCATTAAACAACATCTCTGGAGGGATTCGTGAACCCTAAAAAAAAGTATGTTGTCCTCGGCGGAGCTGGGGCTATGGGGCAGATAACAGTTAAAGACCTTGTTGCTTTTAAAGAGCCTCATGATGAAATTATTATCGCTGACTATTCAAGGGATAAAGCCGAGACATTTGCACAGTCCTTTAAAGATCCTCATGTCCAGTCATTATATGTCGATGTTCGTGATAAAGACTCAACCATCCAAGCACTCTCTGACACTTTCGTTTTAATTAATAGCGTTCAATATCAATTAAATTTAGAGGTGATGGAAATTGCCCTTACACTTAAATGTCATTACATCGACATCGGTGGTTTGTTTCATACCACCCGCAAGCAATTAGAATTGCACGATCGCTTTAAAGCCATTCATAAAATTGCCCTCTTAGGTATGGGAGCAGCTCCAGGGATTACCAATATTTTAAGTCGCTATGCCGCCGATCAATTAGACCAAGTAACTGAAATTCATACCCGTGTGGCATCACATGATCAAAGCACTTATCGCTCACTTCCAGCACTACCCGTAAGCTATTCATTGCAAACAATACTCGAAGAGTTTTCTTATGAACCTGCGGTTTTTTCTAAAGGAAAATTCAAATTTGTTAATTCCATGAGTGGCGATTTGCCTATGTCCTTTCCCAAACCATTAGGTGTGAAACGCCCCATGTACACACTTCATTCAGAAGTAGCCACCCTACCTCTGTCATTTGCTCAAAAAGGTGTCAAAGAAGTTAGTTTTAAAATTGCTTTTGATCAAGATTTCACTCGCAAAGTAAAATTTCTTCGCGATCTTGGTCTTGCCTCTCACGACCAATTAAATATTCACGGTGTTCACGTTAAGCCCATAGAAGTTGTGAACAGAGTCGCCATGTCGCAAAAACCCCCCGTCCGTAAAGGACCACTTCGACAATATGAAATTATACGAGCCATTGTCATGGGAAAAAAGAAAAAAGAAAAAATTACATACACGGTAGATTGTCATACTTTAGGAATGCCCAAGTGGAATGTGGGGACAGATATTAATACGGGTTCACCTCCAGCCATCGCAGCTCGAATGCTTGCTCGTGGAGATATTCACGGTTCAGGAACATTGCCACCCGAAGTTTGTGTTCCTCCTGAGTTATTTTTTAAAGAGTTGAAAAAAAGAAATATGACCATCCAAACTTCGGTGGCTAAAAACTGGAAAAAAAATATTTAATGAATTTTATTTATTCCATCATTGCTTTAATATTTCTTGCACACTGTACAAGCGTAAAACATGGCGATTATGCTTCTGTTCGCAACCCAACACCCACGACTGTTGCTGTCGCAATTGTTGGAGCAGGATTGAGTGGGTTATCCTCAGCATACTATTTAAAAAAATCAAATATTCCATTTCATGTTTTAGAATCATCTATGCGAGTGGGTGGCCGTGTTAAAACCATGACCTACGAACACCGTGGAGAAATTTTATTTGCAGATTCAGGAATGGAGGAATATTGGGAATCTAACCCTGCTATTGATGTTATCCACGAATTGAAATTACCTATTGCTGAGCATATCGCACTTTCGAGTATTAAAATTCAAAATAAAATTTATCCCTATACATCACAAAATCCAAACCAGTTTTTTAATTCAATTTTTACGGAAGATGAAAATAAAAAATTTCAAAATTTGAAAGCAAAAATTAAAAATATTTTGGAGGGTATTTCTCAACAAAATAAATCGACGGTACAACTCACTGCGATTAGTTTCGCCGATTGGATTAAAAGCGAAAAGACTTCAACTAAAATATCGGAATGGATTCGTGTATCCCTCGAATGTGAAATAGGAACCTCTTGGGATAAAATTTCTGCTCTCGACGGCATTGCTGAATTCCATATTTTTTTAGGAAAAAATAATTACGGAGAAAAGTCTTTTCGTATCGTTCAAGGAAATGAAATATTCACTCATAAACTTAAAGAAGTTCTGGGTGAAGAGAATTTTTCGTTCGGAAAAGTCGTTAACCGCATTACTTCTCTTTCTGATCATGTAGAAATTTCATTTTTTGATACTCGAACTCATCAGGTTTCAAACATCAAAGCAAAGGACGTTATTCTGACAATTCCCCTTTTTCGACTCTCTGAAATTCAGTTCTCACCTCCTCTTTCACCCTATAAAAAAAATGCAATCAACTCCATGTCATGGGGTTCATATTTTAAGGCTCATGTCTTTGTTCCATCAAATACAAAAAATTATTGGACCCAAAATAATGAATCTATTTTACCGATACTCACAGATTCTGAATTGGGTGTTATTTACGATGGAAATTTAGATCAAGAAAATCAAACTCGAATTTTATCATTGCTCATTACAGGGCACTATGCGGAAACATTTAACATGATGCCACTTGATCAAGTAAGTTCCATCATCAAGAAAAAGTTTGGAGAATTTTGGCCTGGTATTGAATCTAAAATCGAACGGATGGAATTTTACCGTTATCATCCACGAGCTATCGCTTCATGGCCTGTCGGAAGATCTCGCTTTGATGAATTATCGAATGCCATACGGAAATCAGAAAACCATATTTTTCTTGCAGGAGATTTTACCGAATCATCCCATTCGGACGGAGCATTTATTTCAGCAAAAAGAGTTACACAAGAAATTATCAATCAATATCAATTACGTCATTGACACTAAAAAATAGGAGAAAGAAAAATGACAAACGCAAAAGATTATAAAATGTTCATCAATGGAGAATGGGTTTCTTCACTCACGAAGGAAACAAGAGATGTTATTGATCCAGCCATCGGAGAAGTCATTGCTAAAGTTCCAGAAAGTAAAGATACAGATGTGCGTTATGCCATCGAATCAGCAAGACAAGCCTTTGATCGGGGCCCTTGGAAAAATACATCTGCACTTGATCGTAGCAAGTTACTTTTCAAAGTAGCCGATGGCATTCGTGCTAAAAGTAAAGATCTTTCTGAGCTTGAAGTCAGAAATTGTGGAAAGCCTTTAGCAGAAGCCGAATTTGATATCGCTGATGCTGCCAACTGTTTTGAATTTTATGCAGGACTTGCGACAAAAGTTCATGGCGAAACAATGAATGTTCCTGCTAACTCGGTGAGTTTTGTTGTTCGTGAACCTATCGGGGTGTGTGGACAAATCATTCCGTGGAATTTTCCTTTACTTATGGCTGCATGGAAACTTGCTCCAGCATTAGCGGCTGGTAATACATGCGTTTTGAAGCCTTCAGAAATCACACCACTCACCGCACTCGAACTTGGGAAAATTATTCAAGAGGCTGGAATTCCTTCTGGCGTTGTGAATATCGTCACTGGTCCTGGCCCTGGTGCAGGTGAAGAATTATCCATCAATCCACTCGTGGATAAAGTGGCTTTCACTGGAGGAACAGCCAGTGGAAAAAAAGTAATGAAGAGTGCTGCGGATACCATTAAAAAAGTTTCTCTTGAACTCGGCGGAAAAAATCCAAATATCGTTTTTCAAGATGCCGATTTTGAAGCAGCGGTTGATGGAGCTTTGTTCGCTGCGTTTGCCAATCAAGGAGAAGTCTGTTCCGCTGGGTCACGCTTATTAGTTGAAAGATCTATTAAAGATAAACTCGTCACAGCGATGCTTAAAAAAATTCCTAATATTAAATTGGGTCATGGGTTAACACCTGGCGTTAAGATGGGGCCCCTTGTCTCCAAAGCACAATATGAAAAAGTTTTAAACTATATTGAAATTGGAAAAAAAGAAGGAGCCAAACTTCTTTGCGGTGGCACACGCTCTGAAGATCCTAATTTAAAAAATGGATTTTTTATCATGCCAACTATTTTTGATGATGTCACACCGTCAATGCGAATTGCCAAAGAAGAAATTTTTGGACCCGTTTTGAGTGTACTGACATTTGATACGGAAGAAGAGGCCATTCGCTTAGCTAATGATACAGAATATGGATTAGCTGCTGGTGTTTGGACACAAAACATTACGAAGGCGATGCGAGTCGTCAAACAAATTCGTGCTGGGATTACTTGGGTCAATACATATCATCCAACATTTAATGAATTGCCTTGGGGTGGTTATAAACAAAGTGGTAACGGAAGAGAACTTGGTCTTTACGGTATTGAAGAATATCTTGAAACCAAACAAGTCAATATCAATTTAGATGAAGCACCTATGGGTTGGTATTAGACAATGATGCACACTAAAATTCAGACTGAAATTCCTGGTCCAAAGAGTCGCGAGCTAATGGCTCGCCGCTCTCAGGCCGTTCCGCGTGGCCCATTTCATGTTGCTCCTATTTTTGTTGCCAAAACTCAAGGAAGTGTCGTTACAGATGTGGATGGAAATAAATTTTTAGATTTTGTATCGGGAATTGGTGTAACCAATCTTGGGCATTGCCATCCTGAAATTATTTCTGCTATTCATCAACAAGCAGATCAATTCTTACATACCGCATTTAATGTTACTCCCTATGAGTCTTATATTCAGCTCGCTGAATTACTGAATAAAGCAACCCCAGGAAACTTTCCTAAAAAAACTTTTCTAGCTAATAGTGGGGCTGAGGCTGTTGAGAATGCAATTAAAATTGCAAGAGCCTATACAAAACGACAAGCGGTTGTATGTTTCGATCACGCATTTCATGGCAGAACTTTTTTTGCGATGGGACTCACTGCAAAGGCAAAACCTTATCGCGAAGGATTTGCTCCTTTTCCCTCTGAGATTTATCGTGCTCCTTTTCCATACGCTTATAGATGGCTCACAGAAAATGATGAGGAACGAGTATCTCAAGAATGCTATGAACAGTTTGAGGATTTAGTAAAAAATAAAATTGCTTTATCACAAGTTGCTGCGGTCATTATCGAACCCGTAACGGGAGAGGGTGGGTTTATTCCTGCTCCTAAAAAGTTTTTAAAACTTTTATCGGAATTTTGTGCGACACATAAAATCATTACCATCGCAGATGAAATTCAAACTGGATTCGGAAGAACAGGAACTCTTTTCGCAAGTGAGCAACTTGAGTTTATTCCTGACTTAGTAACTTCAGCCAAAGGACTCGGCGGAGGAATGCCCATCTCTGCTATTACGGGTCGCTCTGAAATTATGGATGCCCCTGAAATTGGTGGCATTGGTGGAACATTTGGTGGAAATCCTCTCTCATGTGCCGCAGCGTTAGCTTCATTCAAAATATTTTCACAACCAGAAACTCTGCAAAGAGCAAAAGAAGTGGGGAAATTTTTAAATCAAAAATTACAACTTCTCGCAGAAAAAAATAAATGTATCGGTGATGTTCGCGGTCTTGGTCCTATGCAAGCATTGGAAATTGTCAAAGATCGTTCGACAAAAGAACCTAATCCTGAATTGACTAAAAAAATTGTTCAAAAATCTATTGAGCGTGGACTCATCATCATGTCATCAGGAACCTACAGCAATGTCATCCGATTTTTATTACCGATTAATATTTCTACTGATGAATTAGATGAGGGATTAGAAATTCTTGAACAAGTATTGGAGCAATGTGCGGAATAAATGAAGTTAAATTCTGACATAGATCACGTCATCGAAAATTCGGTTGCAGCTTTTTCAACTTTTAAGAATTCAAGCCGCTATGTTCGCAGTTTTTTATTACAAAAAATTGTGCTGGGGATGCAGAAATATAAAAATGAAATTATTGATTCAATTGTTCATGAAGCCAAGAAACCAAGAAAACTTTCAGAAATTGAATTCATGCGAGGGATCAATACATTTACGATTGCTGCTGAAGAAGCTAAAAGATTAAGCGGCGAAATAATTCCACTTGATTTGGATGGCGGAACAGAAAATTTTTCCCCTGCTCATACGTACTGTGTTCCTAAGGGGCCTCTATTAGCAATCACTCCATTTAATTTTCCATTGAACCTTGTTGCCCATAAAGTTGCTCCAGCTCTCGCTGTGGGATTACCTATCGTCTTAAAACCTGCACCCCAAACTCCGAAGGCAAGTTTTATTTTGAAAAAAATTTTTGATGAAATTTTAGAAGAAAATTCTTTTCTAAAAAAATCAATTCCTCAAAATACTTTTCAAGTAATTAACGCAGATAACGAAACCACTTCTCTTCTGGTAAAAGATCAGAGGTTTTCAATTGTCAGCTTTACCGGAAGCGAAAAAGTTGGATGGGACATCCAAAAAAATGCCGTCGGGAAAAAAGTGATTCTTGAGTTGGGTGGCAATGCAGCCGTTATCGTTCATCATGATGCCGATTTACAGCGTGCTTCCCAAAGAATTGCATTTGGGGCATTTGCCTATGCTGGACAAATTTGCATCTCCGTACAGAGAGTTTTTGTACATGAAAAAGTAGCGGATGAATTTCAAAAATTATTAATTGAAGAAACTTCTCGATTAAAACCAGAATCACCAGAAAATCCTGATGCCATTATCGGTCCTGTAATTAATAATACTGCCTATGACAGAGTCTTAAGTTGGATTAAGGAAGCAGAAGATCACGGAGCTAGAGTTCTCATCGGTGGCAAGGGATTAAAAAACAACTTCATCGAACCCACCATTTTAACGCATGTCGATAAAAAACTTCCCCTTTCATGCGAAGAAGTTTTCGGTCCCGTTTTAATTTTGAACTCATATTCTCATATCGACGACGCCATTCACTCTGTTAATGATTCAAAATATGGATTACAAGCTGGAATTTTTACACAAGATATGAACACAGAAAATAAAGCTATACGTAAATTAGATGTAGGAGGAATTATCATTAATGAAATACCAACATTCAGGGCAGATCATATGCCTTATGGAGGTATGAAAAATTCTGGTTTAGGGCGTGAGGGCGTGAAATACACGATGCAAGAATATTGCGAATTAAAAACAACGGTAAGGTGGTTTCCAGAAATGGAGTAAAAAAATGTTACGAGTAGAAAGTCTTAATAAATCTTTTCATGGTCAGCCTGTTTTACAAGATATCAATTTTGAAGTCTTGGCAGGAGAACTTGTTGCCATTATTGGCCGATCAGGTTGCGGAAAATCGACTCTTCTTCGATGTCTTAATCAGTTAGAAGATAGGGATAGCGGGAGCGTGGGATTTACGCATTTAAATTTTGGGATGGTTTTTCAGTCATTTAATTTATTTCCCCATTTAACTGTCATAGACAATATCACTCTTGCTCCAAAACTTGTCCGCCAACATAGTTTAAAAACATCGGAGATCGACGCCAAAGCATTACTCAAAAAAGTTGGGCTTTCTTCCCATATTCATCATTATCCTTCGCAATTATCAGGTGGACAGCAACAACGTGCAGCTATTGCCAGAGCCTTAGCCATGCAGCCTAAAATCATGCTCTATGATGAACCTACTTCGGCTCTTGACCCTTGGCTCGTAGATGAAGTTTTTCAAGTCATGAAAAAATTACACGAAGAAGGTTTGACGCAATTAGTCGTCACCCATGAAATGCGTTTTGTCAGAGAATTTGCTACGAAAATTATTTATATGGAGGAGGGAAAAATTATTGAAATAGGAACACCCAAAGATTTACTAGAGTCCCCTAAAGATACTCGTACAGCAAAATATCTAAAAAGGTTTGTGTCATGAAAAAATTATTACTTTTATTTTTTATTTCAAATTTTGTTCTCGCTGAAGAAAACAAACTTCCTGTTTTAACTTGGGGAGGTGACGCAGCAGGTGGTGCTCCTTATATTTTTAGAGATCCTCAAAACCCAGAAAAAACTTTTGGCCTTGAAGCTGATATTGCAGATGCCCTTTCCAAAGAACTCAACATGCGTGCTGAGTT